>DATAIE010001142.1:0-2042 GCA_036262875.1 Verrucomicrobiales bacterium | reverse complement strand
CTGCTGCTTGTCACCGCCTACACCGGCGATCCGCTCGCCGAAGTGCTGCGCAAACAATTCACCGTGGAGGTGGTGGACAACCCGCGGACGCTCCAGGCCGGACAATTGTCAGGCTGCCGCGGCGTGATCTTCAACAATGTGCCTGCCTGGGAGGTCCCCCCGGAATTCCTCGCGTCCCTCGATTTCTTCGTCGCCGGTCAGGGCGGCGGGCTCCTCATGGCGGGCGGGAAACGCAGTTTCGGAGCAGGAGGGTATTTCCGCTCACCCGTGGATGATCTGCTGCCCGTGAGCATGGAACTGAAGAAGGATCAGCGGAAGCTCGTTTCCTCGATCGCCATCGTTCTCGACCGCTCGGGCAGTATGACTGCCGGCGTGGGGGGAGGAAAGACAAAGATGGATCTCGCCGACGAAGGCTCGGCCAAGGCGATCGAATTCATGGGCTATCAGGACAGCGTGGCCGTTTTCGCCGTGGACAGTGAGGCCCACGAAATGGTCCCGATGCAGACGATCGGCGACGACGGAAACCAGAAGGATATCATCGACCGCACCCGGCGCATCACCAGCGGCGGCGGCGGCATCTACGTCTACAATGGATTGAAGGCGGGATGGAAAGCCGTCAAATCCACGAACAGCGGCACACGGCATATCATCCTCTTCGCGGACGCAGCCGATGCCGAGCAGCAGGGCGATGGCCCGGGCGCGGACTACAAGACCCTGCTCGAAGAGGTCACAAAGGAGGGTGCCACTGTAAGCGTCATCGCCCTGGGCTCTCCCGCCGACAGCGATGCGGAATTCCTCAAAGACGTGGCTTTGCGCGGCAAGGGCCGCATCTTCTTCACCGACCGCGCCGAAGACCTGCCTAACGTTTTCACCGCCGAGACCATCGCCGTCACACGGCAGACCTTTGTGTCTGATCCGGTGGAGACGCTCGCCGGCGGTCAGTGGCATGAAGTCTCCGCAAAGCCCATGGAATGGCTGAAACAACTGGACGGCTACAACCTCAGCTACAAGAAGGACTGGGCTTCGCAGGCGCTGGTAACTAAAGACGAATACACCGCGCCGCTCGTCGCATGGGGGCAGCGCGGCGCGGGACGCACCGCCGCCGTTTGTTTTCCGCTCGGCGGTGAATTTTCAAATTCCGTCAGGAGCTGGCCCGGCTATGGCGACTTTCTCCAGACCACGGCCCGCTGGCTCATGGGTGAAGACCTGCCGCCGGATATAGGCCTCCGGTGGGACCTCGCCGGCACGGCCCTGGGGATCGACCTCATGTATGCCGGTGACTGGGAACAGACCTTTGCCCAGTCACCGCCACGCATCCTCCTCGCCAGCGGTGAACGCGCAGAAAACCGGCGCGAAGCCACCTGGGAACGAATGGAGCCTGGCCACTACCGGGTTTCCGTGGACCTCACGGAGGGAGAAGTCGTGCGCGGGGCCATCCAGGCGGGCAAGCATACGCTGCCCTTTGGCCCGCTCGCCGTCGGCAGCAGCACCGAGTGGGCATTTGATCCCGCCCGGGTGGATGAATTGCGTCAGGTGGCCTCTCAAACCGGGGGCCGCGAACTGCTGGACCTGCACGATGTTTGGAAGAGCCCGCCTCTCAAAGAACTCACGGACCTCCGCCGCTGGCTCCTCCCGCTGGCGATGCTGCTCATCCTGGCGGATGCGCTCATTACCCGCATGGGGTGGAAACTGCCAAAACTGGCCCTCGTGAAAACTGTGAAGGAACCCCGTCCGCAAAAGGTCCGCGTGGCTCAACCCGCCACTCCTGTTCCCGCCATGGAGGAACGCAGGCCGGAAACGGCACCGCCTCCCCTTCCCTCTGCCGCGGTGGAAAATGCCGCAGAGACCCGGCGCAGAGAACGTTACGCGCGCGCCAAAAAGCGGTAATGGCTTTATAGTGTGTTAAATGAAAGTGTAATCACTTGAGACAGGATTTTGATCACGTCCGATCACGGGCTTAGACGCAAAGCCAACATCGAATGTCACGAAGTGAAGGAGGATTTCGAATCCATCAGAGGGCCGGAGGCCCGCCCGTCGCTCAA
>DATAIE010001141.1:0-2944 GCA_036262875.1 Verrucomicrobiales bacterium | reverse complement strand
ACGGGAGAGACGGTGATCGTGAGTTTGCGAACCCCCTCCGGCGCAGCGTTGAATGGAAATACAACTCATCAACACACCTTCACCGATGTGCCGCACACGCTGACCGTGACGCCTCTCACCGCCGTTACCGGCAGCGGAACGGCAGGCGGTGCTTTCGATCTTCCGGACACAGCCTGCACACTTCAAAACGCAGGCGGGACCGATGTCGTGTGGAGCGCCGCGACCGGTGCCAACTGGCTGGAACTGTCCTCCACCGGTGGCATGCTTCACCCCGGGCAAACCGTGGAGGTTTCCGTTTCTCTCACCAGCCAGGCTGCCTCGCTGCCGCCGGGCCACTACACCAGTCTTGTTAGTTTTTCGGATGCGACCAGCGGCCAGGCCGGCGGAAGCCGGAGTGTCGTTCTGGAGGTGGGGCTGGGTGCCCCCGTGGTGACGGACCTGCCTCTCTTCACCGGCGGCAGTGCGGACACCGTTTCATGGAATGCTCTTGCCGGGGCGGAGGCTTACGAGGTTCAGCAGTCGGAGGAGAGCAGTTTTGCGGATGCCGCCGGCAGCGGCTGGATCACCGCCACGCAATATCCTTTCACCGGCTTGACCAGCGGCAGCCGTCAATACTTCCGCGTCCGCGCGCGGAATGCCTCTGCGGTGCCTCCGGAGGGCTCGTGGAGTGCGGTGAAGTCGACTACCCAGGATGCCGCCGGTCCCCTGCTGACCGTGACCGGGATGGATACGCCGGTCGTAACGGACCTGCCGGAATATACTCTTTCGGGAACCGTTTCGGACCTGGTTAGCGGTGTGGCATCGGTGACGGTGAACGGGCTCCCCGCAACGGTGACAGGTACCGGATGGACGGCGGCGATGGCACCCCTCACGCCGGGCGAAAACACAATCACCATCGTGGCCACAGACAACGCCGTGCCTCCCAATCAGACCACGGAGCGCCGCAGTGTTTACCTTGTCTCCGGCAGTCTCGATGCCGATCACGACGGATTGCCGGACGCGTGGGAATATTCCCATCAGCTCGATTTGTTCGACGACGGCAGCCTTTCTCCGGTCAACGGGCCGCTGGGGGATCCGGATTTCGACGGCATGTCCAACCTGATGGAATATGCGTTCAACACCGATCCCAACCAGCCGGACGGTCCCGTGTCCGTCTCGCTGACGGCACTGCCGCCATCCGGGGAAGGGGATGCCGGATTGTACATCACTTATCGCCGCCGCGTCGCAGCGCCCGGCATCGATTTCGAGGTCCGCTTTTCGCCGGACATGGCCTCCTGGGCGCCGGAGCCGGACAGCCTCCAGCCGGTTTCCATCCTTCCCGATGCGGATGGCATTACGGAATCCGTAACGCAGCGTATCCTTCCTGGTCCGGGCGACGGCGGCGCGGCCCGGCCGTTTCGTTTCTTTCGTCTTCAGGTCATCGCCCGTCCGTAGGCCGAATCGCTCGTTTTTGAGAATGCCCTGCGCCTTGCGAAGCGCCAGGGAGACACTATGTTTGGCGTTTCAGCCTGCCTATCCCCTGCCTATCCATCATGCATACATTTCCGGTCCTCTTATCCAGGTTAGTCGCAGCCTGCCTGCTTGCGGGCTTCGCGGCCGGATGTTCAAAAAAACCCGGTGCCGCCAATTACGAGGAGAGTGCTAAAAAGTACTTTGAAAAAGGGGAATTGGAGAAGGCCAAAATCGAGTATATGAATTTGCTGCGCGTTGATAAGGCGAACGCCACCGCCATGCGCCGCCTCGGGCAAATCTGGATGGCGCAGGGCGGGCCGCTGCGGGCCATGCCGTATCTGCAGGAGGCGGTGAAACTGGTCCCCGCCGATGCCCCGCTGCGAAAGCAACTGATGGACGCGTGGATAGAACTGGGAGGCGTTCAGGAGGCGCGCGACGAGGCGGTGGAAATCCTGAAAATCGCTCCGGACAATGGGGAGGCCTTGATCGTTTTGGCTGAGTCGGCCGTCGATGAGGAGGAATTCACGGCGGCGCGGGACTCCATTGCAAAGTTCCCCGCCAAAGATTCCGCCGCCATCCATGTGGCGGAGGCGTCGCTGTGCCTTCAGCAGGATAACAAAGCAGGGGCGAAGGAGGCTCTCGCGAAAGCGGTGGCTCTGGAGCCAAAATCGACAGCGGCAATGCTGGTTGCCGGCAATCTTCTGTTGAAGGATAACGATGTCGCCGGAGCCGAAGCAAAATTCAAAGAACTGGCGGAGGCTTCGCCCGCAAGGTCGCTCCACCGGCTGCGCTACGCGGAATATGTCTCGCGGCATCAGAGTTCGGAGGCCAAAAAACAGGCCTCGGAACTCGTGGAGAAACTGGTGAGTGAAGCACCGGATTATCTGCCGGCTCTCACCCTTTCCGCCCAGCTGACACTTGCCCGCCAAAAGGCGCGGGAGGGGATTGCGATTTTGGAGAAGGTGTTTGCGATCGATAACGGCAATCCCCCCGCGCGGATGGTTCAGGCCAGGCTTTGGATGGCGCTGGGCGAGCCTCAAAAGGCCATCGAGGGCCTCGAAGGCATGCTGCTGCACAATCCGGAGAACCTCTCGGCAAAATTCCAGCTGGCCCTCGCCTGCGTCCAGAATGCGAACACCGCCAAGGCCATGCTCGTCCTTGAAACGATCCTCAAGGACAATCCGGGTTTTGGCGATGCCCTCCTGCTCCTTGCGGAATTGAATCTGCGCAGCGGAGAACCGGAGGCCGTGGTCTCTCTCGTAACGGCGCTCTTGAAGGAAAGGCCCGGGCATCCCCTGGCCGCCTACCTCCTGGCCGGTGCCTATCAGGCGCTGAAAAAAACGGACGAGGCTGCAAAGCTGATGGAGGAAATGGTCAAAGCGAACCCCAAAGACCCGCGCCCCCGTTTCCGGCTCGGCGAAATCTATCGCTTCGCCGGCCGGGTCGCCGACGCCCGTTCCGTTTTTGAACAGGCACTAACGATTTTTCCTGG
>DATAIE010001140.1:0-3820 GCA_036262875.1 Verrucomicrobiales bacterium | reverse complement strand
CTGCTGGCACGCCCTCCGGGGTGCGGGGTGGTGTGGAATGCTTTCGAGGCGTCCGCGCTCCTGCGTCGCTTGACGCCTCGCTCATGGCTCCGACCCGCGAGGGGTCGTTGAAACGGTGCGACTGCGATCGTGCGCCTTAACTTCGCGCCATTCGACTGAAGTCCACGACTACCCATCCGTGGTCGCTGCGCGACCAAATCCCCTTCCAAATGGCTACACTTTAATTCAAACTGCTCTAACTGATCTCGACGAGCGGAGCGCCGAGGACATCCATCTTTGGCTGGATGCCGAGTCCGGGCAATGAGGACGCGGCCATGCGGCCATCGATCCGTTGAGGCGCGCCCTCCGCGGTGCTGACGGTGACGTAACTGTTGAAGTCCGTGCTCGTGAAAAGAAACTCCGTGGGCGTGCTGTGGGCGAGGTGGGCGATGGCGGCGGTGGCGATGTCGCCGCCCCAGGAATCCTCCAGGGTCATCGCGATCCCCATGCTGACACAGAGGTCGCGCGCCTGGCGGATTTTGGTAAGGCCGCCCAGTTTGCTGATCTTCAGATTCACGACATCCATCGCGAGGTCCGCTTTGGCCCGCAGGAGGATATTCAGGTCATCGATGTTCTCATCGAGGACGAAGGGATGCGGGCACTGGCGGCGGACGGCGAGGCATTCCTCGTAGGTCAGGCAGGGCTGCTCGATATAGACATCGACATCGCGCACGGCTTTGGCAACCCGCACGGCTTCGTGCTGCACCCAGCCGGTATTGGCGTCGGCCACCAGACGGTCGCCCGGCTGGAGTTTGGCGGCCACGGCGTGAATGCGCGCGATGTCCGTATCCGGATCGCCGCCCACCTTGAGTTGGAAGCGGCGGTAGCCCTCGGCGCGGTAGCCTGCCACTTTCGCCGCCATCTCGTCCGGCGATTCCTGGGAAATCGCGCGGTAGAGGTGGAAATCCTGACCATAGCGCCCGCCCAGCAGTTCACAGACAGGCATGCCGGTGGCCTGTCCCAGGATGTCCCAGCAGGCGATGTCGATCCCGCTCTTCACATACGGGTGGCCCTTGAGGGCAGCGTCCATGAGGCGATTCAGTTTCGTCAGTTCCCGGGGATCGTGGCCGATGAGATGAGGGCCGAGTTCGCGCAGGCCCGCTCTGACTCCATCGGCATAGGCCGGGAGGTAGAATGGCCCCAGCGGGCAGACTTCCCCGTGACCGGTGAGGCCGGTGTCCGTTTCCACGCGGACGATGGTGCTGTCAAAGACGGTGACGGATTTGCCGCCGCTCCACTTGTAGGTGACTTCCTTGAGAGGGAGTTCGACGCGATAGGCGAGGATGCGGGTGATCTTCATTTGGCCGGCGGGTTCCACACAGTTTCGAGCAGGGCGAACATATCGGGGTCCTGCTGCTTCAACTCCTCTTTCGTGAAGGGGTAAAAATCATTGGTGCCGAAAAAGGCCTCCGTGCATTCGGCGAAGTATTCCTTGTGATTGGTCATGGCATAGGCGCGTCCTTTGCTGACCCGTCCTTCGGAATCGCGGCGCTCGACGCTGTCATATTTGCCGCCCGCCTTTGCCTTGTCGTAGGCGAGCAGAATGCGAGGTTCGCCAAAACCGAGCACGCGGTCGTGATAGGAATGCGCCAGCTCGTGCAGCGCGAAGCACGGCATCCGGCGGGTTTCCGCTTCGAAGATCCTGACATTCGTGAATTCCACGCCGCGGGCCATCGCCGGGTTGCGGCGGTGGGAGCGGAGCCAGCCGGCATCAGGGTGATATTCTGCGCGGGGTGGAGTGTTAGGGTATTCCGGCGAAATCCAGAGAGGCACCTTTTGCAATTCCGTCACCGCCGCTTTGGGAACGGTTTTGATGATGTCCTCCAGTTGTTTTTGCAGCATTTCGAGCGCCTTCGCCGTGGCGGCCGGCTCCTTCTCCAGGAGGACAGTGCTGACGTTGACCGTCCATCCGGCGATGGTTTGTTCTTTGCGCCCGTTGGCCTTTTGATCGCGCTCCCGGGCGCTGGTTTTGATCATCTCTTTGGCTTTTTGAAGGCGCTCCGGCCAGGCGAAGACGGGGGCTTTCGAGGGATCATAGCCCGCCATGTGGCCGGTGAGGCGGGTGGTGGGTTTGGTGTATTTCAGTTCCGTATCCCCAAAGACCTCCCGGCAGATGGCGGCGAGACCGGGATCGTATTCCAGCAGTTCCACGCGGGTGTTCACGTGGTTGTGGTCGTGGTCATTCTCGCGGTTGTTGTCGAACCATGACTGCACGCCCTCCGCAAAGTATTCATGGTGATTGGTGGCGGCGTATTTTCCTTTCCAGAGACCGGCTTCCATCGCCTTGCGGTAGGTTTCCTTCAGACGTTTATCGAAGGTGGGGTCCACCCGCACGAGGCCCCGGAGGTGGATGTTGTGTGCAAACTCGTGGATGACGATGCACTCCGCCGCGTAGGGATCGCCGGGAAAGGCGAGCACGTTTTCCTCCGCGCAGGAGCAGAGCGGATCATGCTCGCTGCCGCCCAGACCGCGCGCCCGTGCATCCCAGTAGTCCTTGCCGGAAATCCCGGGAAACTCCGGCATGGGCACGTCCCCGAGTCTGGCAAAGTCCGGCAGATCCGTGGTGAATTCATTGTGCGCCATGATGCACATGCGCGAACCGCTTTTGATCATGGCCTCCCGCACCTCAGGGCGTTTGGCGAGCATCAGATCGACGAGATAGGCCACTTCCTTCAGCGCATAGTCATTCGTCTTTTCAGAGGCCACGATGGGCAGGCCGTGAGCGCTGAGATATTTTTTGTAGAAGGAGGGGATGTTCAGTTCCGGCGGCGGTGCCGTGACCTCATATTTGGTTTCTTCGGGAGCGGCCTGGACGGCGGACCCGGCGAGCAGGGCAGCGAGGCAGGGCAGGAGAGCGGCGAGGAATGGGCGCATGGCGTAGGATGGGCATTCATGGATGCCGTGGCGGGAGCTGTCTTGTCAGAAAAAGCAGCGGAACGGTGAATTGCGGCACAGCCGGCACCCGCTTTAGCGGAAAAGCTTTGGAGCCAGTTCGATAAGATACTTCCGCCAGACGGGCCAGGAATGATCCCCCTCGGTCACTTCGTATTGAAAGTGGATGCCCTTTTCCTTCAGCATCGCGGTGAAGTCTCCGTTTTGCTTGAAGAGGAAGTCGTTCTTGCCGCAGCCGATCCACAGGAGCTTGAGCGAACTGTTCACCTTCTCCACGTTTTTGAGGCCATCCTCGATCATGCCGGCGGGCGGAGGAGCGGAACTGAAGGCCCCGATCCAGTTGAAGGTATTGTATTGTGTCAGGGCGACGGTGAGGGCGTGGTGGCCGCCCATGGACAGACCGGCGAAGGCTCGGGATTCAGGTTTGGCGGAGACCTTGTAGTTGCTCTCGATGAGCGGGATCATATCGGCGACCAGCTCTTTGCAGAACGCCGTCGTATTGGCCTGGCTGTAGCCATCGCTGTAGCCGGGGCCGGGGGGCAGGGGATGGGCATCGGGCATGACGATGATCATGGGCACGGCTTTCTTTTGCGCGATGAGGCTGTCGAGAATCCAGTGCGCCTTGCCGTGGACGGACCAACTGCCCTCGTTGTCGCTGAAGCCGTGTGAAAGATACAGCACCGGCAGGGGACCGGCGGGTTCACCGGGAGGGGTGTAGACCACGAGGCGGCGCCATTTGTCGAGGGTCTTCGACTTATAATCGTGGGTGTGGAGGACGCCGTGCGGGATGTCCTGCAAGTCCCAAGGGGCCGGGGGATTGGACGGCACATGGAGGATGCTCGTGCTCGGCCAGCGCTGGGGTTTGATGGCGGAGTTCTGAGTATCGATG
>DATAIE010001139.1:0-3625 GCA_036262875.1 Verrucomicrobiales bacterium | reverse complement strand
GTATTGCAGGAGATAGGTGCCGCCGGCGCGGTCGGCAAAACCGCCCGTATTGTCACGTCCGAAGGCGACGTGATTTACGGTGAAGCTGCCGTTGAAGTTGAGGCCGGCGAAGGAGGATTCGCTGTCTCCGATCCAACTGTTGGGGTTGCCGTAGATGCCGTCGTTGAGGTGGGGAATGGAGTGGGCGGGAAAGGAACCGCCTCCCAGCAGGTCTTTGGCGAAGGCCGTACTCGTCAGCCCGATATTGCCCGCACCCATGGTACCCCCGGTGGTGACCAGTGTGAGAGGAGACGCCGCGGGGGCATAGGCCTCCAGTTCATCAATGGCGGCGCCATTGGCAAAACTGTTTCCAGGAGCGACGAGCTGGATGCCGGTGGCATTCACCGATGGGAAATTCCAGAGGTGCCGCAGCGACATCGAGATCGGAGATCCCGCCGCGCCCTGATAGAGATAGTTCACAGAGCCGATGGGAGCCCAGCCTGTCGCCGGATTCCCCGTCACTGCGAGTCCCGCGCCTGGATTGGGCACCTGGGTGTAGTTAAGCGAATAGACGCCAGCCGTCCGGTCAAAGAAGGTCGCCGTGTTGTCCCGGCCCCACGCGACCCGTCCGAGTGGCACGGCGGTGGCTCCAAAGTTCAGGCCCACGAATGAGTTGTTGGAGTTGCCGATCCAACTGTTGGGATTCCCGTAGATCCCGTCGTTGGCGTGAGCGATAGTGTGAGTGGGTGCCGCCGGGATTACGTCAAAGGCGAAGGCGGAAGTGCCTGCCAGCGTGCCGTAATTGCCCCCACCGATTGTGCCTCCAATCTGGTTGAGAGTCAGTTGCGCACTGGCTGTCAGTGCGCCCGAAAGAACAACAATGCCGGTGGCGACGGGAACCGATGGGCGTTTCATGGGAATTCAGTTAATTCGCGGATTTCATCAGTCCGCTGAATCTGCGTCAAACAAAAAGCGACCTGTTTTCCCCCCTTTCTCCGGGCTGGGCGCTCAGGTCCGGACTTCGAGATGGCCCCACCCTCCGGGACCGCGGACGACTTCCACCTGAGTGGTGAGCCGCGCCTTGAGAATCTCCACATGGGAGATGACGCCGATGGCGCTGTGGCCGGTGCGGAGGGTTTCGAGGGAGGAAAGGGCGATGTCCAGCGCCGTGCTGTCGAGTGTGCCGAATCCTTCATCGATGAACAGCGTCCCGATCCGGCTCCGCCCGCCCGCCAGTTCGCTGAGACCGAGGGCCAGAGCGAGACTCACGAGGAATGTTTCCCCGCCGCTGAGGCTCTCCATGGGACGCAAACTGTCGCCCTGCCAGGCATCGGAGATTTGTAGTTCCAGATCGTCCGCTTTCCCCCGGCGCAGCAGGCGGTAGCGGTCGCAAAGCTGCCCCAGCCGCGCGTTGGCGAGGGCGGTGAGGTGTTCCAGCGTTACCGCCTGGGCGAACCGCGAGAATTTATCGCCGCCGGCGGAACCGATGAGCTCATTCAGCCGGGACCAGGGAGCGGCGTTGCGTCTCATTTCCTCCAGGGCTGTGGCCGACGCGGCATGCACGGAGCGCATTTCGTCGTCGGATCGAAGCTGCTGTTCCACGGCTCCCCGTTCGGCATGAAGAGCGCGCACCCGTTCGGAAGCACCGGTCTGTTCCAGCTCCAGGCCAGGCAAATCCGTCGGCTGGAATTTTCCACCGGGATGCATTTCCTCCAGCAATGCATGGACTGTCTCCGTGTCACGGGAAAGGACCTCCCGGCGGGTTTGAAGTCTCACGCCTTCTTCGCGCAGGGCATCGCGCTGCAAATGGATCGTCTGGAGAGTGGCCTTCTCGAGCTGCGCTTTCTTCAGAGCATCGATGCTGTCGAATGCAGTGCCCGCCAGCGCTTCCGTCAGTGTGGTCTGCCGGAGGGTTAGCGATTCGCCCGCCCGCTCCGCCGCATTGGCTGCGTCTGTTGCCAGGGCTTCGGCGGTTTGCAAAGTGTTGAGGCTGCCGGTCAATGCTTCCAGCGCCCCGTTCCACTCCATCTTTTGAAGTGCGGCGGCGACGGGAACGATTGATGCTTTGGCAAGGAGTGCGGCGGTTTCCGCGGCGCGGGTTTCCCAGGTTTTGACCGTGTCCAGGATTCGTTCCTGTTCATGCCGGAGGGCCGCGGCACGCTTTTCGAGTTCCGCGGCGCGGGCCGTGTTTTCACGCCACAGGCGCTCCCGCTTTTTCAGCCGCTCCATGGCTTCCGGCAGGTCAACGGCATCCGGTTCTCCGGCTTCGGTGAAGGCGCGCCGGGCGTCGGCAAGGTGCGCGGCCTGGGCTGTCTGCGCAGCGGTCAGAGCCGCTTCGGCCTCGTGCAAAGCGGTGAGGGCCGTGGCGATATTCAGCCGGCAGCCTTCGCGGTGGCTCAGGGCAAGGTCTGCTTCGGCGGCGGCTTTGGCGGCAGCCGTTGCGGCAGTCCGCGCCTCTTCCTGCGCAGCGCGAATGCTGGCCGCCATGGCAGTCATCGCTGCGTGGGCGGCGATTGCCCCGGCTTTGGCCGCCGTGAGGCTTTCCTGGGTGCATTCCCGTTCCGGTGCAATCGTTTGCCACTCGGCTTCCAGATGCGAGCGGGCCGAAAACAACCCTTCTTCAATGGCATGCGTGCGTGCGTGGTGCTGCGCTAAATGACGTTCTGCGGAAGTTGACTGCTCCCGGGCTGCCGCCGCCTCTTTTTCCAGGCGCTCCCGCTCTGTGATTTGTATCCGGAGTTGTTCCTCCGCAGAATCCGCGGGCACCGCCTCAGGACTGGACCACGGGTGCTCCATCGATCCGCAAAGGGGACAGGGCTGACCGTCCTGGAGATGTTGCCGGTGTTCCTCAAGGCTGCGGATGCGCCGCTGGTCGTCCACCTTTTCCCGCAGGAGTGACTCGATTCGTTTTGCGGACTCAAGGCTTTCGGTCGCACGGCCGGCGGCCAGAGCCAGCTTCTCCGCGACGGTCCGCAGGGCTGTCTCTTCCGCCAAAAGAGCTGTCACCTTCTTTTGCTGTTCCGCCTGTGCAGCGTGGTCCCGCGCCAGGCGGGTGAAGGTTTCCACCATGACGGAGAGCCGGTTTACTTCCTGCTCGATGGCGCCCGCCGCGGACCAACGCTCCGGCAGCAGTGCGTCAGCCGCCGCCTTGACCCTCTCTGACAGACGCTGAGCGAGTGCGGATTGACTGGCGGCTGTCGCGGCGAGTTCCTGAGCAGCCTTGTCCTTTTCCTCTGCGGCTGTTGCTGCGGCGCGTGTTTTAGCCAGGCTTGTGCCGGCGGTCTTCCCCTGCAAAGTCAAAAATCCGGCACGTTCCACCAGGGCGGACAGATGCGGCAGCATCCCCGCGACCGCCGTGTCGACCTGATGTTGCTCCAGCCATTGGCGGGCGGAGGACCACTCGGCAGTGTTCTTTTCCTGGTGCTCTGCGATTTCCTTTTGCCGCTGTGCGGTTTCCGCCGCGCCGGCAGCAAGAACCGCCTGCGCGATGCCCGCGGCCAGTGAGGCCTTTTCCCTGGCGGCGATCGCCCGCTGTGAAGCCGTCGCGCGTCCCGCCGCAGTGGTGGCGGCTGCCCGGGCGGCCATAGCGAGTTCAGCCAGTTCCTCCGCAAACGGTTCCGTTGCCGCATGCAGTGCCAGGCGCGCC
>DATAIE010001138.1:0-5721 GCA_036262875.1 Verrucomicrobiales bacterium | reverse complement strand
GTTCCTCAGTCTGGTGCTGCGCCACGAGCCGGAAGCCGCCGGTATCACCCTTGATTCCGCCGGTTGGGCGGATGTGGAGGCACTGCTCGCGGGATGCGGGCAGGCGCGCCGTTCCATAACAAGAGGACAACTGGATCACATCGTGGCGACCAACGAGAAGAAGCGCTTCGAATTCAGCAGTGATGGAAAGCGCATTCGCGCCAGCCAGGGACACTCGGTGGAAGTGGAGTTGGAATACGAACCGCTCGCGCCGCCGGAGGTTCTTTACCACGGGACGGCGACACGCTTCCTCGATGCCATCCGGATAGATGGGTTGAAGAAGATGGCCCGTCATCATGTGCATCTTTCTGCGGAGACGACAGTAGCGATGCAAGTGGGCGGAAGGCAGGGGAAGCCGGCACTTCTTACGGTTCGCGCTGGCGATATGCACCGGGCGGGGGCGGCGTTTTTCCGTTCCACCAATGGGGTATGGCTGGTGGATGCGGTGCCGGTGGAGTTTATCAATTTTTCCCTGACTTAATCTGATGAAGGCCTCGCCGGAGGATAAAAACTGAGAGTCATAATGATGAGCGAACAACTGTCCAAAACGAATCGAATGCTCGGCGGCCTTTGGGGTTCCCTCACAGGGGATGCGCTCGGAGTGCCGGTGGAATTCAGCGCGAGACCGGCCGTCCTCCAGGACCCTGTGACTGGAATGCGGGCCTACGGCACCCACCGTCAACCGGCGGGTACCTGGAGCGATGACTCCTCTCTGCTGCTTTGCACGGCGGAGAGTCTGGTAACACACGAATTTTCTCCCGACGATGTTGCCCGGCGGTTTCTGCGATGGGTCCGGGAGGCCTACTGGACTCCTCATGGAGATGTTTTTGACATCGGCATTGCCACAAGACAGGCGATCTCCCGGTTTTCAGAGGGTATGCCGCCCCTCGCCTGCGGGGGCCGCGGCGAGCGGGACAACGGGAACGGTTCTCTCATGCGCATCCTTCCGGTGTGTCTTCGGTTTGCGGAGACGGACGTCTCCTTGATGCTGGCACGTGCGGAAGCGGTATCCTCCATTACTCACGCACATCCGCGTTCGCTCATGGCTTGCGGGCTTTTTGGGCTCATCGTCCGGGAGCTCCTCGCCGGTGCTTCCCCTTCCGGGGCGTTGTCCACGGCGCAGCCCTTGTTCCGGGAATATTACGCCGGGCGCTGGCCGGAGGAAATGCCGCACTTTTCCGCCATCGGGCCATCCCTGGAAAAAGCGGAGATGGATAGGATCGACAGCGGCGGGTATGTGATCGATACTCTGACGGCTTCGCTGTGGTGCCTTCTGACCTCCGACAGCTTTTCCACGTGCGTCCTGAAAGCGGTCAACCTCGGCGGAGACACCGATACGACAGGCTGTGTCGCCGGCGGCCTTGCAGGAGTGTATTACGGACTCGATGCCATCCCGTCCGAATGGCTGGATGCGCTGGCACGGAAGGAGGATGTCGAAAAATTATTCAACCGGTTCACCTCATGAACGAAACTGTCTATCACGTCACCGTGCTTTCCAATTTCGCGCGCGGTTATGACAAATACCGCCGGGTCTACGCCAAGACCGGCATTCCGGAGAGCACGTATCCGGACCGGTTTTATGTGCTGCGGGAGGAGGAGCTGGGCATCGGGGTGCGCAAGGCGTCGGCGCTGCTTGCGAAGCTGAATCTTCCGGGGAACCGGCTCGTCGCCCTGCGGACGGTGCTGCCGTCCGCCTCGCTGCTGCCGAATGAGCGCAATGGGCTGGGCCGTGTGTGGCCGCATCGGGAACTGCCTCTGGAGGAGGTTTGCGAAGTGAGGGAAACTGAGGGCGGATTCGCGGCGATTCCCGCCCCGCTGGAGGATGTGGCGGCGGATTCCCTGCGGCTGCTGCGCGAGGATTTGATCGCGTACGACAGGCTCCAGCCGCGCACGGTTTCCGTGCTGCCCATCGCGCGGGGATGTCAGGCGGCCTGTCCGTTTTGTTTTTCGGATGCGTCTGTCTCCGCCGTGCAGGAGCAGGGCAAAGTGGACTTCGAGCGGGTGGAGGAGGTATTGCGCGCGGGGAAGCGTCAGGGCGCGGAACGGGCCGTCATCACGGGAGGAGGAGAGCCCACGCTGCTGCGCGAAGAACCGCTCCGCGAATTGATAGGGACGTGTGCGGAGCACTACAAAAAAGTGGTGCTCATTACGAACGGGCACCGTCACGCTCATCTGGAGGAGGCCCGCTGCGTGGAGGCTCTGGAGGGATTGGCGGAGGCGGGGCTTAGCGTCCTGAATGTCTCCCGGCATCACCACGATGAGGAGCGCAATGCGGCGGTGATGAAGCTGGGAACGGCCTCCGGACGGCTCGCTGCTGTCTGGAAAGCGCACCGGGGCGTGTTTCCGGACCTTGGTTTTCGACTCACCTGCGTGCTGCAGCGCGGAGGGATCGAGGATGCTGCGGGTGTGCGTGATTATGTCGCGTGGGCGGCGTCGCTGGGAGTGCCGGAGATTTGTTTCAAGGAGCTCTACGTGTCCACCAGCCGGGAGTCGGTGTATCACTCGAAGGGTGCGAACGAATGGGCCTCGCAACACCAGGTGCCGCTGTCGCTGGTCACGGAGTTTGCCGCGGAGCGCGGCTTCCGCGAGGTGGCGCGACTGCCCTGGGGAGCCCCGGTATTCCGGGGCGAATGCAAGGGACGGGAAATCGCGATCGCTGCCTATACGGAGCCGAGCCTTTTTTGGGAGCGCACCCATGGGATCGCCCGGAGCTGGAATCTCATGGCGGACGGACGCTGCCTGGTTTCGCTCGAGGACCGGGCCAGTGAAATTCAAATGCCCGCCGCTGCATGAATTTTGCGGACTTTCAGAAATTCCGGGATGGCCTCCTGAAGGAACGTCAGGACATCATCGACTGTGCGGAGACGAATCTCTACCGCACGCTCGCCCGGCTCACTCCTCCGCCGGCTGCACCCGCGCAAGGCACCGTGCACCGGTGTCACCTTGCTTCGGAATGGGTGGAGCGTTTTGGGTTTGCGCCGGAGACCTCCCGGCGTGCGCTGATTTCCTGCGGCGTGCGGGACAGTCTTGCTAGGATCTTTCGACACTTTGCCGGGGAAGGCGCTGCTTTGTGGATTCCAGCGGACAACTATCCTGTGTATGGTGAACTCGCACGCGCCGCGGGCCTGACATTTCGCGAATTTGTCACGCTGCCCGCGCCGGTGTGGCCGGATGCTCCGCCGGTCGCCGGTCCCGAACTACTGCTGCTGACGAACCCGCTCAAACCCTGTGGCCGTTATCTCACGCCGGAAGAGATCGACGCCTTGAAACGCTGGCTCGCTGCCAGGGACTCGCGCCGTCTGCTGGTGGATGCCGTCTACACGTTCGATACCGCTTTTCATTCCGGCACGCTGGACCTTCTGGAAAGCGGGCAGACCATCCTGCTGCATTCGCTCACCAAGGGCTGGCTGCATCCGCGGCTGTTTGGCATCGCACTGGTGCCTGCGGCGGACGCCGCTCTGCTGACGCCTGCCTTCCGGGCCGATCCGCCCTCACAGGAAAATCTCGCGAGAGCGAGGGACTTGATGGGCCCGCATGCGAGCATGCCTGCGGCGGTCGCCCGGGAGCTGGAGTCCGGAATGCTGCGGCTTCGGGAAAAGTTGCCGGTTTCCCTTCCGGCGGCACCTCTGAGGAATGCGCCCGGATACTTCCTAACGATCGAACGGAACTGGAAAGAACTGCTTGAGATCCATCGGATTTTGGGTCTTCCCGCGTCGGTTTTCGGTTCCAGCCGCGAAGATGTTACCATTCTCAGCTCCCTGACCTTTTGCTTATGATTCCCTGCGATTGCCTCGACGTCTATGAAGATGCGGTCTTTTACGATCTCGAATTTGCCACGCGCGATACCGAGATTCCCTTCTTCCTGCGTCACGCCCGCGCTGCTGCCGGGCCGGTATTGGAAGTGGCCTGCGGGACCGGCAGACTGACGCTGCCCATCGCGCGCGAGGGCATCGAAGTCACGGGCATCGATATCTCCGGCCCCATGCTGGAACAGGCGCGGCTCAAATCCGCCGCGGAGGATCTCGCCGTGGAATGGCTGGAGCAGGACTGCCGGAGCATGATTCCCGGCAAACAATTCGCGCTTATCTTTTCCGCGACTAACGCGATGCAGCACCTCCTGGACGTGGACTCCGCCTGCGCGTTTCTGCGCAGTGCCCGCGAGGCCCTGCTGCCCGACGGCCGTCTCATCATCGATGTCTTCAATCCCAGCCCTGCCAAACTGCTGCGCCCAGCCTCTGAGCGCTACCTGCACAAGACGATCACCGCTCCCGATGGCCATACGATCCGTGTCGAGACCGCCAGTTCCTATCAGGCGGACCGGCAGGTTCTGCATTTCGATCTCTACTATCTGAACGGCCCCGCCGTACTCCGGACGAAGAGTGTGAATATGCGCTGCTTCTTCCCGGAGGAACTGCTCGCTCTTTGCCGGTTCAACGGTCTCGAAGTCCTCACCCGTTTTGGCAACTACGACGAAAGTCCGTTCACTGCGGAGGCTCCCAAGCAGATCCTCGTCTGCCGGAGGGCTTGAGCGGTGCAGTGAAGAACCGCTCTGTTCCTTCTCATCGTGCTTGCCCACGGCTTCCGGCGGCTCTTTCCTCCCTATTGAAATGAACAACCTCACGCCACTCCTCACTGATCTCTATCAACTCACCATGTCGGCGGCTTACTGGAAGTCCGGCAAGTCGGAGCAGGAGGCGGTGTTCCATTTGTTCTTCCGGCGGCTTCCGTTCAAAGGGGGCTATGCGATTGCGGCGGGGCTGGAGGATGCGGTGCAGTATCTGAAGAACTTCCGCTTCAGTCCGGAGGATATCGGCTATCTGGGAACGCTGACGGGGAACGACGGTGCGGCGCTGTTTGAGGCCGGTTTCCTGGAATACCTCGCGGAGTTGCGGATGACGTGTGACGTCGATGCCGTCCCGGAAGGCTCGCTGGTCTTTGCGCACGAGCCGCTGATGCGCATCCGCGGTCCCATCGTGCAGGCGCAGTTGTTCGAGACGGCCCTGCTGAATATCCTGAACTTCCAGACGCTCGTGGCGACCAAGGCGGCGCGGGTTTGCCTTGCGGCAAAAGGCGAGCCGGTGATCGAATTCGGTCTGCGCCGCGCCCAGGGGCCCGACGGGGCGGTGATGGCGAGCCGCGCCGCATTCCTCGGAGGCTGCACGGCGACCTCCAACGTGCTCGCCGGCCAGCGGCTGGGCATCCCGGTAAAGGGAACGCACGCGCACTCGTGGGTCATGAGTTTCGACAGCGAACTGGAATCCTTTCTCGCCTACGCCAAAGCGATGCCTAACAACTGCACGCTGCTGGTGGACACCTACGACACGCTGGATGGCGTGCGCCATGCCATCGAGACCGGGAAGAAACTGAGAGAGCAGGGGAATGATCTCGCCGGTATCCGGCTCGATTCCGGAGACCTCGCGACGCTCAGCATCGAAGCCCGCGCCCTGCTGGATGCGGCGGGTTTTCAGAATACGTCTATCGTAGCCAGCAACGATCTCGACGAACAACTCATTGAAAGTCTGAAGCAGCAGGGGGCCACCATCAATGTCTGGGGCGTGGGCACCAAACTCGTGACTTCCTACGATCAACCCGCTCTGGGCGGGGTCTACAAGCTGGGCGCGATCCGCCGCGAGGACGGAGGCTGGGACTATAAGGTGAAGCTCAGCGAGCAGGTGGTGAAGA
>DATAIE010001137.1:0-3941 GCA_036262875.1 Verrucomicrobiales bacterium | reverse complement strand
GCCGCATTTTTCACCACGTGGAGCAATCCCTTGTATCCCGCCGCCGCAGTACCCGGTCCTGAAGGAATAACCGTTCCCGGTTCGAATGTGTGGCTCACCGCGCCAGAGAGTTTCCATCCTGTGATGTCGATGGCATTGGCGGTCGTGTTGCGCAGGATAATGTACTCCCCCGCCTGGGTGGCGCCTTCCGGATGGAAGTCCACAGAGTCCACCGTCACCGATCCGGCACCTGCGGATTGCGGGGCATTCGGCAGCGGGATTCCGTTGTTGAGGGACGGTGCCTTCAGAAGCGGACGTGAAGACGACTGGTCGAAGAGAAACGTGCGCCGCGGAACGAAATAGCCCGTCACCACCCGCTCCACCTCTTCGCGCGGGCGATTGGGGGCAAATCCCAGCGGAAATCCCCATCGTGCAGTATCCAGATCACCGTCCGTCCAATTGGAAACCGCGGGATCGGGATCGATGGAAGCCGCGATTTCCCTCATGCGGGTCTCCAGCAGTCCACCCACCGTGCCCGGCGGCTGGACGATGGTGTCCATCAGCGTGCGCATGCGGCGAACCCACATCTCCTGAAATTCCGGAGCCTCCAGGATGAGGTTGTAGAGGCGATTGGTGGAGGCGTGAGCGGTCAGTGGATTGTTCCAGTCGAGCGTATCGTCAAAATACTCCCGGCTGCCGTCGAAGTTGTGGCCCTGCGAAAGGTCCACGTCCCAGATGATGGGCTGCCATTCACGCGTACGGTTTGTGTCGCGGTAGAGGAGGAAATTCTTGTGACCGTGGTCGCGGTCGGAGTTCACCTGCCGCGTGGTCATGTAGTTCACGGTGGCCGCGAGGTCGAGGTTGTCGTAGGCCCATGCACGGCGGCTGGCCAGCGGCAGGGTGGGCTTGAGACCATCCACCACGGCCTGCAAATCGGCGTTGTCCTCATCCCTCCGCGTCTTCTTGATGACACCGGAGGTGGAGGAACTCAAGTCGCTGTGGAACTTGTAGAGCGCACCCTGCGGATCGAGGCCGTTCCGCTCCAGCATGTGCTCGTCCGAATCCTCCATGAGATCCATCACCGCGTGGAAGCCGCCATTCAACTGGACGCGAACGGGAAAACAATAGTGATAGGGCGTTCCTGTCATTTTGCCCACCTCATGTGTCAGGGTATTCCGGGCCTTCGTTTTGTCGGCGTAGTTCGTGAGAAGATTGATGTCCTTTGCCGTGATTTCGCCCTCCCTCCAGGTGAAACGGAAGCCGGGATTGAAATCGAAATCGTAACTCTTCTTGGGGAAGCCGGAAGTCGTGTCGCCGTGCATCCCGTGGCTCAGATTGTCGTAGAAACGGTTGAGGAAATAACAGGAACCCCGGAACGCACTGGTATTCGGACCCTTCGCGGGCGCGTTCTCCACGAACCATTCGAGAACGGGCAACTGGCTCGTGGCCGTGGCGGGATTCGCGGCCACCGTGCCGAAGTATTGAGGTGACTCCGTGGCGCTGTTGAAGGCCGGCAGTTTGGTAATATGTCCCGCCGTGTCCTGAGCTTCGAACCGCCACCTTAGCATCTGCCCGGCTCCCACTCCCGCGGTGGGAACGCTGCCGCTGAAAATGCCGTCGCCGGCGGTGGCGTCCGGGGTCACTCCATTGTCCAGCAGAGTCACGGCGGCGGACTCCGGTGCCCACATCACACGGTAATAAAGCCGCACCGCGGAAATGTTATATCTTGTCACCAGACTCCGCACGGTCACACTCATCGGAGGGCTGGAGGCAGTGCCGGCGGGCCGTGGTATCACGGGGTCCGCAGGGGTTGGCTCCAGCAGCAGCGGACCTTCCGTGTTTGTCCCGTTAGGGGCATTGGGCGTGGGAGGGAAAAAATAGACCGGCGGACCCGGTGTGGGGACCGTGGAGGATTGAATCTCCGGCAGAAGCAGGAAGTCTGAGCCGTCGATACTGCGGTTGAGTCCCTGCACCGCCAGCACATTGGCCCCGGATACCAGCATCGAAGAGGGAAAGGATGCCTCCGTCCAGGTTTCGGCTGTCTCGTCGCTTGAGGAAGAGTCCGCTTTGGAATTCCAGGCCAGCGTGCCGGTAAAATTCCGTGTATCCACCCGGTGGCCGTTGATGAAGGCCACATAGCCGTCATCGTATTTCATTCGCAGTTTCCACGTGAGCGGTGCACTGGCGTCCGGCACGTTGAAGACTGCCCGGAAGAGCAGGGAGGTGTTCACGTTCCGCAATGCGGCCTGACAATTCCCGGAGGGCGAAGTCCCGAGCAGCGGCAGAAGTTCGCCGCCGGTGTCATAGCCGATGCCCGTCGCCCCGGAAATCCAGGTGGAGTCATTGAACGCCGCCGCCACATTCCAGCCGCCTGGTGCATCCGTGCCCGTCTGACCGGCGGCGTAGTCTGTGCCTGAATACTGCGCCTGCCCGGTCGCGTTGTTGGGAAGGACGCGGAATTTTCCCGCGGCACCGGCGCTGAGCACCGTCGTGACCGTGCCTGTATAGAGCCGCCCGCACGAAACATCCGAGACCTGCGGCGGATACACTGGCGCGAATTCGTCCACCGGCACCGGCAGACCGGTCGCGGCATCCGGTCCGTGCAGCCCGAGGTATTCGCCGTTTTTGGCCAGGCTGAAATTCGTGTGCAGCGGCTGCCCGGGGACCCGCCGGTCCTTTCCGTCGGCCCACACCAGGAGCGTGCCGCCGGGGGCGATGAAAACGGCCGGGAACATCCACTTTCGTTTGTTCGAGGCATTGTCGCTCAGCCACCATCCGGTCAGATCCACCGCCGCTGCACCCCGGTTCGTCAGTTCGATCCAGTCTCCGTGCGTGGCGTCCTCATCCTGGACGCCGCTGAGATTGTCCGCCATGAACTCGGAAATCCCCACCGAATCGCCGCCGGCCACTGCGGCGGGAGCCTGCCGGACTCCCGCTAACATCAGGGCGTTCAGGAGAGCAAAGCGGAGAAATACGAAACGCACAGACGGCATCGGCGACTGGAATACAAAAGGGGAGAGGAGATCAGGGGAAGGGCTTGCTTTCACTCAACCGGTCTTCAATGACAAGGGCAAGGAGCGGGGGGAACAACGAATGCATTTTCTTCACCGCGTTCGCCAACCGGCGGCGGAAGGATAACGGTCAGCATCTGTTGCAGGATGCATGCGTTTACCTGCCGGTGCATTTCGCGAAGCACTCCACGATCTTTGGAACACACACGTCCGGGGAATAGCTTCCGTTCACGCTTTGCCGGGCCGCCTGGCCCATTTGCCTGCGCAATTCAGGATCGCGCCGCAGCTTCAAAAGCGCGGCGGCCAGACCGGCGGTGTCTCCCGACTTTGTGATGATGCCGTCCACTCCGTCCCGCACCAGTTCCGCCACCCCTCCCACATCGGTGGCGACCGTGGCCAGACCGGTGGCCATGGATTCCAGCAGGGCGATGGGCATCACTTCACTGCGGCTGGGGAGGCAAAAAACATCCGCCGCCTGGAGCAGGTCCGGAATGTCGCTGCGCTGGCCCATGAGGCGCACATATTTCACCACATCGAGCTGCCGGATACGCTCATCCAGCATGCGCCCGTAGGCCTCCTCCTGTTTTCCCACGAGGAGGACGAGAGGGTTCACACCGTTCCTCAGCAGTTCCGGCAGGGCCTTCACGAGCAGTTCCTGATTCTTCCGGTGAAACACCTCGCCGACCGTAATGATCACAAAAGTATCCTCCTCCGCCCCCAACTCCTGGCGCGCTTCCGCACGACTCTTTTTTGCCCGGAGGCGCTCCGGGTTGATGAAGTTGGGGATGACGTCGATGCGGCGTTTTGGAATCCAGTTCACCCAGCGCTGGAATCTTGCCGTCGCCACGGAGGGCGCAATGATGCGGTCACAAAACCACCAGTGCGGCTGCAAAAAGGTGGCGTGGCTCGTGGCGACGTAGGGAAAATGATGGAGCACCGAAAGCAGCGCGG
>DATAIE010001136.1:0-3240 GCA_036262875.1 Verrucomicrobiales bacterium | reverse complement strand
ATCGACGACGAGCTTCGGCCTCTTCTTGAGACCGGACAGACTCTGCGCCACCAGTTCGATGATTTCCCGGCTGTAGAGCATGCCGGTTTTGACCGCTGCGACGGGGAAGGCCGCGAGAAGCAGCCGCAGCTGATCGGCGAGGTTGTCGATTTCCACCGGCTGAATCCGCGTCACTTTCCCCGGCACCTCGGCCACGATGCAGGTCACGGCCGTGAGGCCATAGACCCCGTGGGCCGAGAAGGTTTTCAAATCCGCCTGCAATCCCGCCCCCGCCGAGCAGTCGCTGCCGGCGATGGTCAATGCTACAGGGGCGGAGGTGAACGGGAAGGACATGCCGCGACCTTGCCTGGAAAATTCCCGGGCGACAACAGGCATGTCATCCCGCGGGCTCTCTCATTTGAGCCGGTCGGGCTTTACCTCGCGGTGTTTCCCTCCAAATTTCTGCGCGAGCTGCCGGAGGAATTTTGCACCCTCGCGGCCCTCGTCCGTATCCGAATAGATCGAGATGGTGTTGACGAGGAGGGCGCTCTTTCCGCCTATAACTTCCCGGTATTTCGCATGGATCAGTTCGATGAGCGCTCCCTTGTCCATCGGTTGGTCCGCCCCCGTTTTCCGGGTTCCCGGGGCACCGTCACTGAGCACGAAGAGAGTGGTGGGGTTGCGTTCAAATGCGGCGACCATCGCCAAATCGATCCGGCTGCCTCCCTCGGTGCCGGCCAGCTCCTCAATGTCCGCCGGGAGCAGGGGAGTGTATTCGATTCCATTGCTGTCCTTTCCGGCCCGTCCATAGCGCTCCGTGCGGGTCCTGCCAAAATCCGCGCCTGCGCCGCCATAGTAGTTTTCGAGAAAGCGGAGCGCTTCGTTTTTCCTTTCAGGTGTGGCCGGAACGCTCTGGCCCTTGAAGAGATCCGCCGACTGTCCAAAGCAAATCAAATTGAAGCTCACCGTCGCCGGCAGGTCGGAGATTACTTTCTTCAGCTCCCGGCGCAGGGCGGCAATGCCGTCCACCGTGAGGTTCACCCGCATGCTGCCGGAGGTATCGATGCAAAAGATGATGTTGTTCCCGCGCGGGAGCGCCCCAAAGAAAGCGGTTCCCATTCCCTTTCCGCCTGTGCCGCGACCCGGTCCTTTGTCAGGTCCGATGCCGCTGTCGTTCCCGCCGCCGTACATTCCGCCTGTGCCCGGCGTGCCGCTCATCATACCGGACTGACTGACTGTGCTGAGCGAAGTCAGCGTGCTCCTGGCCTCCGGCATGCTGAAGGCGCTGGGTCCGGCGTGCGTGATGGAGGCCCGCGGGGCCCGGTTCAGGATCAGACGGACTTTATTTTCGTTGATATGTTTGAGCGCTGCGGTCCCTCCTCCTCCGCTTCCCCCCGTGTCGATGTCTATTTTGTCCTCAGGGAGCTGAACGCGCCAAATGATGAGCAGCGCGATGACCACGAAGAGGCCGTGCACGAGCAGACTGATGGCGAGCGATCCGTCTCCGGCTTTGGAGAACCGGCGCATCAGAAATCCCTTTCTGAGAGGCGTGCCGGGTTCCTCTGCCGCTTCAATTTCATATGCCGGTTCATCATTCATGGGGACATCAGGTGAGAGTTGGGGGCCGTCGCGGAATCGATGAATACGATGCGGCGGCACAGGCTTGGACGCGCCACGGCCGCCGTTCTTAGGCGAAAGCGTCTTACTTTCGTGTCCGTGCCCGCCCTGGAGACGAGGCTTGATTCCCAGGCGGTTATCGGGAAAAGTGCCCGCCATGAAATCTCCGGGCACTCCCTCTGACAACCAGGACGGTTCACGCCGGCTGCTTTGGATTCTCTGCGGCACCGTCGCAGGGACCCTGGCCGTCTTTTTCTTTTGCGTGCCGAAGTTTTCCGTGAGGAACGTGAATCCCACGCTGCCCTGGCTGTTTGAGACCTGGAATAAAGAGAACCAGTATTACGAGCACGGGTGGATCGTGCTGGCGGTCATGGCATGGTTCATTTACAAAGCCTGGAAGCCCCTGAGACAGGAGCCCGTGAAAGGCAGCCTCCACGGTCTCTGGTGGATAGGCCTGGGCCTATTCCTTTGGGTGGGCGGGTTCCGCGCGATTCAGGCGCGGGCGGCGGTGTTGAGTCTCCCGTGCTTAATTCTTGGCAGCGTGCATCACGTCCGGGGCTGGAAGTCGGCCCGGCATCTGATGTTCCCCCTCAGCCTGGTTGCCTTCATGGTTCCCGTTCCGGGTCTGGAGCAGGCGACCAACAGTCTCGCCATTTTCGCCACGCAGATGGCCCACAAGGTGGGACAACTGATCGGCATCGACACTATTCAGTCCGGCACCCAGTTGATTGCGCCTCCGGGACAGGACTGGGGCTCATGGAAGATCAATGACGGCTGCAGCGGGCTTCGTTCGCTGGTGGCCCTCATGCTCATCAGTTATGTTTATGGCATGGTCGTTCACCGGAAATGGTGGGAACGGATTGTGGTCTTTGCGGCCGCCATTCCCATTGCGATCGTGGCCAACGGATTCCGGATCGCAAGTATTCTGGTGGTGGCGCAATTGAGTCATACCTTCGCCGCGGCGACGTGGCACGACTACTCAGGGTTCTTCAGCTTCGGGGCGGCGCTCGCACTGTTGCTGCTGTTGAGCTTCATCATGCGCAGCGGCGTGAAAGCACTCAAACCGAAGGTAAAGGTCACACGGGTGGGAAACGCTGAAACCAGCCAGGCTTCCGCATTATGATCAAACGGCTCATTATCCTTCAGATCGTCCTCCTGGCCGGTCTCAGCCTCGTCTTTACTCTTCCGCGCACGCCGGAAATGAAAGCGGCTGCGCTCAATACGGACCTTCCGAACTATCTGACCCTCACCGGCTGGGCCGGTCAGGCCTTTGGCCAGCCCTCCGTGGAGGAAAAGGAGATTCTGGCGAAGGACACGAAATTTTTCCGCCGCGATTATCGCCGGGAGGTGAGCATTTCCGAACGGCAGGCGATGACCGCGCCGGAACTGAAGAATTTGAGGACCTACCCCAATCTGGTGGACATGCTCAACGCGGGCATCGTTCTTTCCGGAGAGGACCTGAGCAACAGTATTCACGCGCTGGAACGCTGCCTCACCTCGCAGGGATTCAACATCCCCAGCGCGTCCACCATGCACATCAAGCTTCGCTCCGGACAGACGCTGGCCGTGCGGCGCCTCCTTTGCGAACACGCTGTTCCAAAATCCGCCCACATTAGCCGCAGCATTGCCTACTACTGGTTCGTG
>DATAIE010001135.1:0-6638 GCA_036262875.1 Verrucomicrobiales bacterium | reverse complement strand
TACATGGTCACCATTTCGTTCGGGGTTCCCATCATGCAGCGCTCCTCGAGCACGCTGCCGGCGGCGATGAGACGGTACTGGACGGAAATCTCCACCGGGCCCTGGCCCATGTCCGTCTTGCCCGTCCAGGTGCCCACCAGGGACTTCATGCGCTCAAACTCCGCCGAGGGAGCCTTCGCCTGGGGTTTTTCCGGTTCGCCGGCCGTCAGCCAGCCGGAGGCAGCGAGAAGAAGAGTGGCGCAGAGTGAGGTGATTTTGGTGTTCATGGCTTCAGTTGTTTAGAGTTTGATGTGTCGCAGTGACATAAACCCGACGAACTGCCGGACGGGATTTGGACACCCCGGACTGTTTTTTTCAGAAAAACATTTTTTCTGCGGGGACTTGTCACCGCTTTTCACGTCCGGCGACTTGTCGCCGGGAGTGCGTGCTCGTTGGCCCGGCGGCTTCCCATGATCGCCTACCGCTCTGCTGAGTGCTTTACGGAGGGAACCATGGGTGTCTGGAGCACGGGCCGGAGACGTCGTTTCGGCGACAAGTCGCCGCAGTCCACGGCGCTTCGCGCGGAAAAGGCCCTCACAATGACACACCCTACTTCAGCGGCGTCACCTTGATATTCCGGTAGGCGACGGCGCCGTGGTCGCCCTGGAACATGAGGGGGCCGGTGGCAATTTCTTTGTTGGAGAGGGCCCCGCCGGTGACGCCTTTCATTTCCACGTTTTCGTGAATGACGGTGCCATTGAGTTCCACTTTCACAAATTTGGCGTTGGCGGTCTTTTGGCCTTTGTCATCGAATTTCGGGGCACGGAATTCGATGACGTATTTTTGCCACTCGCCGGGGGCCTTGCTGGCGTTCACTTTGGGAGGCGAGGCGGAATAGATGGCACCCATGTCCATATCGCGCATTTTCGCGACGCCAAAGCTGTCGAAGACCTGCACTTCGTAGTTGCCCATCAAATAGATGCCGCTGTTCGAGCCCTTGGGCACCATGACCTCCACTTCGAGTTTGATATCGCCGTAGGTTTCTTTGGAGACGAGATCGTGGCTCTGTCCGTGACCGGCGACGACGTTCACCAGGGCATTGCCGCCGGCTTTCACGTCCAGGGTGGCGGGATTGGTTTTGCTCATGGAGGGCTCGCCCACGGTCCACTTGCTGTCGGCCTTACCGCGCACTTCCCAGTTGGTTAGGTCCTTGCCGTTGAAGGGTTCCGCCGGGCCGGCGAGGGCTGCGAGGGCCGGGAAAAGGAGGAGGGTGGAGAGCAGGCTGCGTTTCATATGAGAGGGGGCATACAGGGATGCCGGCGGTGCGGGAATGGAAATTTGTTCCGTGTGGGCGGAGACAAGGCTCACAGGTCGCGGCGCTTGAGCAGCCATGCCGCTACGGCCATCACCACGGCGGTGAAACCGGCGGAGGAAAGCAGTAGCGGGGCAAAGGCCAGCGCGTCCTCCTGCTTCACTGTCTCCGGCCCAGGGTTGGCAGCGGCGGCGAGGACTCCGGCGGCGGCGGCTCCCAGGCCGCGATGGCCCCAGCGCAGACGCCGGACGAGCTCGCGATAGGCACGCTGCGGCCGGGGACAGGCGCGGCGCTCCAGCCACACGAGGGAATCCCGCGCGGGCGGCAGAATGGCGGAGGCGGTGTGCACGATCTCGCTGGTGAGCCCCTCGGGCATGGCATTGCCGTTGTCGTCGTCCTTGTCATCGACCGCGGCGGAGGAGTCCGTCTCCGGAGGCGAGGCGGATTCCTGGAGCGCCCAGACAGAACCCGCAAAAAGGATGGCCACCAGCAGTGCCGCGGTCCCGGACCGCGTGAGCACGCCCATGATCATGGCCACCGCCTGGAGCGGCGCGAAGATGAGACCGATGAGCGGTACTGCGAGCCAAAGATCGTGGTACCAGATCCCCAGACGCAGTCCCAGGGTGAGATACAGCCCGCCCACCACGAGCGCTGTTTGCAGCAGGGTGTAGACGAGCGATCCCACAAAGCGCCCGCCCAGCAGCAGGCTCCGCCGCCGGGTGCGGGGCACCAGCAGCGCGGCGCTGCCGGATTCCAGCGTCTCCGGCAGGATGGCGGACGTGGCAAAGAGCGCCAGAAAAACGGCCGCGCCCGCCACCCACCAGCGCATGATGCGCGCCAGTGCCCAGCAGTGCAGCGTGTTTTCCCAAGGCGTGCCCTGACGCAGCCAGGGGTTTTCCATGTCTTTCAATCCGTAGACGACAGACCACCCTTTGGCGTGGCAGGAAAGCCCGGCATAGAGCACCACGATGGCGATGTTCAGCCACAAATGCAGCCAGAAGAGGCGACGGCGGCGCAACGCGAGGAGCGTATCGCGAATGATGGCCAGCAGCGTCCTCACAGGCTGCGCCCTCCCATCTGCATCGCTTCCAGGAACAGCTCCTCCAGTGACTGACGCGCCGGCGCCACGCTGATGATAAGGTAGCCCCGCTGACGCACGGCATCGATCACCGGCTGGATCAAATGGGGACGCCGCGTGGGAATGTTCACCTCCGTCTCCCCCCCTGCGTGGCACAGCGTGCCGCCGAGCTGCTGCACCAGATTCAGGAGCACGGCATCATGCATCACATCACCCTGGATCGTCATTTCGTAGCGCATGCTCTCCGCCGTCAGTTCCTCCATGGTGCCCTGACGCACTACACGGCCCCGGCTGAGAATGGCCACGCTGTCGCACAGGGTCTCCAGTTCCCCCAGCACGTGGCTGTTGATAAAAACGGTCTTCCCCCGCTCGCGCAGTTGGCGGATGATATCGCGCATCTCCCGCCGCCCGATGGGGTCCACGCCGTCCGTCGGTTCATCGAGGAAAATGAGATCGGGATCGCCCATGAGGGCATAGCCGAGCCCCAGGCGCTGGCGCATGCCCTTGCTGTAGACGGAGGGCCGGTCCCTCCGCCAGGCCTTGAGGCCGGTGAGTTCCAGCATGTCCTCCACCCGGCGGCGGCGCTCGCGGCCGGCCACCCCGTAGAGACGCGCGGCCAGATCGAGGATCCCCTCCGCGGAAAGATGCCGCGGCCAGGTGGGATTCTCCGGCAGGTAGCCCGTGCGGCGCAGTGCCCTGGGATTCCCCAGCGGCTCCCCGAGGAGCGTGCCGCGGGACTCATCCGGGCGCACCAGCGTCATGAGGACCTTCAGCAGCGTGCTCTTCCCTGCCCCGTTCGGCCCCAGCAGGCCAAAGATCATGCGCCGCTCCACCTGCATCGCTAGGCCATCCAGCGCCACCACGCCATTCGGGTAGGTCTTGGTCACAGACTCGAGATCCAGGGCCGGCATGATGGTGGATGGAAACAGGGGAAAACGAGCGGCATCCTGCCTTCTTACCGGCCAGCGTCAAGCAGGCACCCGGCCCCCTGCCCCTGTTCCGCTGCGCATCCGGAATCAGCGAAAAGCACCCTTCCTAACAAGTTGACGGGCGGCATCACCGCACCCTGTTTGAGACAATCGACAACCTGGCAAAACAGACGCTGGACGGACGTTAGGGAGGACGGCATTACGTCCGCAGAATAGCACATCCATTCCAAATTTGCAACCCGCACGCCCTGCCGCAAAGCCCCTCCAGCGGCCCTGAAACGGAGATGGCAGCAGTCCACCGGCGACCGGCGGGGGAGAGGCGATGACCGCGAAGAGTGCACTAATATTCACGTCCTCCTGACTCACGCGGATACACTCCATGCACCCTCCCCGGGGGTGCCCTATTTTCGTACAACGTGCAGCCCCCTTAGGGGTCTGCTGCACGTTGTACGAAAATACGGGCGGAGGCACTTCCGTGCAGTGTGCAGGATTTCGTGCGCACGTTGTACGAAAATAAAAAAATCCCAAAACGGGACACCATGGGGGAGGCCAAAAGAGCGCAAAAATTGACCCTTTTTTCCTAACCAATACCAGTCACTTCAATCTCCTCAAAAAAAAATTTTCATCCCCCCAAAAAAACGGGCCGGTCCCGGCGTCACACGCACCGGGGCAATCATATTGTTTGTTAGCGTTTCTCCTCCGCCGCCGGCTTTGGCCAGTTCAAATGTTTGTGGAGGAAGTCGAAGGTTCCTTCGGCACGCATGGAGTGACCGCCCTGGAAGAACTCGATCTGCGTGCGGTCCGCCAGTCCCAGTTGCGCGTAGAGCCAACTGACTTTGGCGTATTCGTGGGCCACCCACTGGTCGCGGCCCACGAGATCGCGATGGCCGCGCTCCACCATAAAGGGGCGGGGCAGCATGAGAGAGGCCATCTCCGCATAGTCGAAGGTCTGGCCGAGGTTCCAGTAGGGCATCTCCCACTCGGTGGTGCGCATGAAGGTGAACGGCTCGTCGATGGAGGCGACCTTGCGGGTCCATTGATTGAAGTCGCCGGAGCAGATGGAGAGCGCGTATTTCTCCAGCAGCGGCGGCACTCTCACGGCGGTCTCTCCACCGTAACTGAGGCCGTAGAAGGCGATGCGGTTTCCATCCACAAACGGCTGCGTCCCCAGCCAGCGGAGGATTTGATCGTGCGACGCGATGATGAAGGAGAACAGCGTGGCCTTTACCGTATTGGCTTTCCGGCAGAGCCAGCGGTACTTGTCCTCGCCGCGGTAGAGATTGTGCGGTGCGAAGGTGATGAAGCCGCGCTCCGCAAGGACCGCCGCTACATTGCGATAGCCGGTGGTATTGCCGTCGAGGAGATTGCGCGGGATGCCGTCGCGTCCGTGCTGACAGACCACCACCGGCCGGCGTTCGCCGGGTTTCAGGTCCTTTGGCACCACGAGGATGCCCCAGGAAAAAAACTCCGGATAGACATCCAGCACCACATCATAGGCCGTCCATTTGTCCGTCTCCTTCACGAGTCGCGTGCGCGCCCTGGGCGGCAGGAGCGCTTCCTCGAAGCGGCCCATGGCTTCGTCCCGGAACTGCTCCCGGAAGCGCTTCGCCCCTGCGATGAATTTCTCCGCCGAATACGCCGGGAGGCCGGGTTCGGTGGTCCATTTACTCAGTTCAAGCTCCGGCATGACAGAAAACAGAAAGGTGCGCTCCCGGACCTGTTCGGACTGCTGGACGAGCCTTTGCACATGGCTCTCCATTTCGTGGAAGTACCGTGTGTGCCGGGCGGCGGCATCGAAGGACTTGCGCTGCTCCACGGGCATTTCGGTGGAGAATGGTGCGGGTTTGGTCACGCCCAGCGCGGCGGAAAATTTTGTTAGAGATTCGCCGGAAAAAGGAGCCCCGCTGCGCAGGAGTGCCGGTGTTGAGAAGACCTTACCGGTTTCGATCCGCTGCACCTCGGCACTGACGCGGGCGAAATCCGGCGTGTGCCATTCCCCTTTGTGGCCGGTGACGTCCGGCACAGGACAGTGCTCCACCACCAGCGTGCGCGGCAGAACGAGACCTGCGATTTCCGCATCGCCAAATTCCCGCAGCAGGCTCCAGACATTGCGGTAAATCGGCTCGGCCCACACCTGCTCCCTCGAATCGAAATAGCCGCTCACGAGGGCCGCGCTGAGACGCGGGTCCACCGCGGCGGCATAGAGGGCCGTGAGCCCTCCCTCCGCATATCCGCAGACTCCAGTCTTCAAGCCCCGCGACTGCAGCCAGTCCACAGCGGCCAGCACCGTCTGCACCTCATAGCCGATGACGTGGCGGCCCATGTGAAAAGCCTGACGATAGATCCACTCCCGGCAGGTCTGATCCGACTGCTGGAGTTGCCGGTTATCCGTGGGGAGCTTTTCCCGTGAAATGGTGACCGGCACGACGACCGCGCACCCGTTTTCCGCCAGCCATCGCGCGGTCTGCGACCCGGCCGGCACTCCCGGTGCGAGGCCGAACAGCTGCTCCGGCGTTTGCCCCGCATCCGGCACCACCACGACTCCTGCGACCGCGGTTCCTTTGGGCTCCGCCAGGAGGCCGCAGCCCCACAGGCCATCGAGCACCGGCCAGCGCACCTGAAAGATGCGGCAGCGCGCCGTCTCCGCCACCAGCGCGGGATTCGAGTCATCGCCATAACGCTCCATCCCGGCGGAAAGGCGGACATCCGCCGCGCCGATAATCGTCTTCAATCGCGCCCGGTTAGGCTCGACGGATTTTGTATAAGCGTCCGGCGAGAAAAAATCCCGCGTCCAGAACCTCGCCCGCCCCGCGGGAGCCTCCGCGATTTTTCTTTCCACAAACCGGTGCGCGCCCTCCATGAGCCGGCCTGACAAATCCGCCTCCGGCCATTTCAGAGGAGCCGTGGAGGGAAGTTCGGCAGCGAAAAGAGTGGATGCCGCGAGCAAGAGAACCGCGATGGACGAAAGGACGAATTTCATGGAAAGCGGCTACTGTGCCGGGGCCTGTTCCGCAATGTCGAGCTTCGAACGGGAAGACGGCGGCGGAAGGATTACCATGCCGCTTTGGGAGAGATTTTCGTTTCGCGTGACAAAGTGGTGCAGGTTTTTTCTCCGACTAACCTGCAGACGAGGAAACCGGCACGAGTGTCTTCATTTGGACGCTAAGACTGGATAGCCCTTCGCACGCTTCACCCGACTGCAGGTTAGTCGGAGACAAAACCTGCACCACTTTGTCACGCGAAACGAAAATCTCTCCCAAAGCGGCATGGTAATCCTTCCGCCGCCGTCTTCCCGTTCGAAGCTCGACATTGCGGAACAGGCCCCGGCACAGTAGCCGCT
>DATAIE010001134.1:0-5565 GCA_036262875.1 Verrucomicrobiales bacterium | reverse complement strand
ATAGAAGGATTGAAAATAATAAAAATCCACGAGGTAGGTAGGCCCTTTGAACGGAGAACCGAGGTCTATCAAATAATACAGCGGCGCGTAAGCATCTCCCACCGCAAGCAATCTGTCCTCTATCAATTTTAAGGAGCAGCCTGTCTGTCCCGAGCTCTCGCGCATCACTTCAGAGCTCCCGAAAATGTTCGAAAGGTTGAAGGATTTGGTTCGGATGGTGAAGCCTTCTTCAGGAATAAGAGACGCAAGTGCCGCCGCATCCTCCTCGGAGCATCCATGGCGGGTGAGCCAATTTACAAAATCGGTGGATGGAGCCGCAGCGAATTTTGCTCCCCATGAGGTCATGATCTCACGAATTTCGGCGATTTCAGCGGCAGTCATTGGCGAGTGGTGGGACAGGAGTATCTCCCAATTTACATGGGTTGCCCGGAAAATTCCTTCAGTGATCGTGAACAGCGGCCCGCCGGGGATGTCTATTAACCCTCCAAATCATGAAAACGTTCGCTTTTTTGGCCGCAATTGGATGGGGAATATTACCGCTCAGAGGGCAGGTGGAACCGTTTTTGGGTATCGTGATGGATACATCGCGCGGTGACGGGGTGAGGGTAACGTGGGTGGAGCCCGGGAGTCCTGCGGCAAAGGCTGGCATTGAGGCGGGAGCGATTGTTTTTGGGATTGGCGGGAAGACGGTGAATGGCGTGGCAGGGCAGGTGACGGAGGTGCTCGGGACGAAGCAGGCGGGAGACAAAATTGAATTGCGGTGGTGCCAGCGTGAGGCGGTGAAGATTGCAACTATCACCCTGGGTTCCCGGAAGGAAGCTATTCGCGCAGCAGGCAGGGAACGGGAGCGAATCGCGCAGGAGTTGAGGGGCCGGTTGAGCCGGCAAACGGAGGAAGCGAAGATGCACTTTCGGGAGGACGGGGAACTTGCGGTGTCGCCATGGCCTGCGGACGTCACGAAGCGGCGGCGCCTTGAGGCGGAGATAGAAAACCTTGAAAAAGAGGCACGAAACCTTCAGAAGCGTGCAGCGGAACTGCGTGAAACACTGGGTCGACTCACCGAATAGCGGGGCCATCGACCGGCTTCATCGCCTTGTCATTCAGCAACCCATATTCTCGAACGATGAAAACGATTATTCTTACTGCTGCGTTGTCGCTGCTTGTATCCATTGCCGGGGCTGAAACGAACCCGCCTGCCGGGCCTTCGGCTGGAGGGTCTGTGGCGGAGCCGGCCGCCCGGGCCGCGGCGTTTTTGGGGATCGGCCTCGAGGCTGACGGGGACGGAGTGAAGGTCAATTACGTTTTTCCCAACAGTCCGGCGGATAAGGCGGGTCTCGGAAGAGGAGCTGTTATTTTGGGAATCGACGGGTCACCCGTGAAGGGAGAGTCGAGTGTTGTCACACAAGCGGTCCGGGCGAAGAAACCCGGTGACGAAATCGAACTGCAATGGCGGGCTGGCAACAGCATGAAAGCGGCCCGCATCCAGCTTGGAGCCCGCACAGAGGCCTCGACGGAATCCACCCCAAAGGGAGGGGATGACCTTTCCAAAAAAGTAAAAGAACAAATGGACCGGGAGGAGGCAGGCACCAGAGCGCGCGATTGGCAGCCGTCCCGGAAAGAGCCTGCCCCGGACGGGGGCGCGGCGGACCCCAGGTTTACCCCTGCGCCAAAGAGGAAGTTTCTCAAAGAGGCTGAGAGGCAGATCAAAGAGCTGGCTCCCGAAATAGAAGTCGACCCCTACAAACGATCCGGCGGTGAGTACCGCTGGAAGGACGTGCCGCTGATGGATCCTCCGCGGCTTCAGCAAAAGCATTTTCTCCATTCCAAAGAACCGGTGGATGTTACAAAGGAGGTTCAGCGGGAGCTTGAAAAGAATGCAAAGGATGATGTGGAAAAACGGCCCTTCTTTTCGGGGCCGGCAGCCCGGCAACTGAAGGAAATCGCTCCCGAATTGCAGGTGGATCCTTACAAAGATCCGGGAATGAACAGCCCGATTCCCCTGGAAGTGCCGGCCCCGTCCCCGGAGCGCGGAAAGCTCCAGTTAAAAAAGCCACCCCTCCTGAAAAAAGAGGGCAAACCCGCCGACGGTCCCAGCCTGTGGAAACAGGAGGGAAAACCTGCAATCGATGAGAGCCTCATCTGGGAGAAAGTGCGCGCGCGGGTGAGCCGGGCCCTTGAGAATTCCGGTCTGGAGCCGGGCGTGAAAGAACGGGTCATGCATGAAATCGAGAGAGCGCGTGCGGAGGGAGCCGCACAGGAGGCGCGGCAGGCAAAGCTGGAGGCTGAAATCCGCGACCTGGAACAGTCGGCGCGCGACCTCCAGCAGCGCGCTGCGGAGTTACGCAGAGAATGGAAAAAGCGCCAGGAATAGCGTCCGGCGCGGGTTCCTTCATTCCCTCAGCCATTTCGTCATCCCGGGATAGGCCGCCCGTCCCAGGGCTTCCGCCTGATGCGGCTCCGCGGTAAGCCCTATCCATTGAAGAAAGGGCACGCCAAACCACCGGCCTGCCGCAAAATCCTCTGCCGTCTGCGACCCGGAGCCCTTTTTGTAGCCCGCTTCGTGGAAAATCACCTCGGGCGGTACATTCAGGTGCCGTCCTGCTGCCCAGGCCCACGCCATGGCAGCCATCTCCTCTGCGGGGTCAGACCCCGCGGAGTGGGTTGTTATCGCCCGGTCCGCTGGCAATTTCACGGCCAAGTGTCCGGCCTCATGGAGCAGGTCGCCGGGATAGGTGAGCCGTGTCCGGTCTACCAGCAGCACGCCGTTTTCCAGTGTGAGTCCTGGCAGAATCGTAGTCCCGCAGAGTTCCCGCTCCTGCACGTCGATCCCGACGCCGCGGAGGAAGTCTATCATGAGGTCGGTGAATCCGGTCGGTGGGGGGGTGTGCACGATTGCAGAGTAACCTTTGCCCTCTGGTTTTCAAATCCTGACCGATCTGCAAGCGTCGCGCCTGATTAAAAATGAGTGAGCCGAAAGAGGCCGCTTGCCCAATCAAAAGGCGGGATTTCGGAGCCCGGCCTCCGGCGAAGGCCCCATCGGATGTGAGGAAATGCTTAAAATGCGGCGCAAACACGGGAAAAGTCCAATAATTCCGTAAATTCTGGAAGAAAGTAAGGAAACTAGAAATTTTAGGTTGCGGGGCAACCCTCTTGATTATAGATTTTATGGTCAATTCTCAAGATTTTACTATGGATTACATCGACGAGCGCACACCACTTGGCCAGCGGGTTCAACAGATCTCCCAACTGAGCGGCGTCAGTGACTTTTACATTACTCCATGGGAGCCTCTGTGCTATAAGAGGAACGGGGGGCTGGTTTACGATACCTTCGTTTACCATCCGGAGCAGGCGTTGAAGGTGGAACCGGGGTGCGTGGACTACGCGATGTCGTTTGCCGGGCTGCGTTTCCGGGTCAACCGGATGGTGACAAAAGGGCGTTTTCGCTGGGTTTTGCGTTTGCTGCCCACCAAGATTCCCCGGCCACAGGACATTGCGGTTCCGGCGGCGGCGCTGAAGGCATTCCTCGAAGCGAAGAATGGACTCTTCCTGATCTGCGGAGCCACCGGTTCCGGTAAGAGCACCACCATTGCGTCCATGATTCTGCATCGGGCGGAGCGCCGGCAGGAACACGTGGTGACGTTTGAAGATCCTATCGAGTATGTCTATCCGGACGGAACTCCCTCCCTGATGTCTCAGCGGGAAATCGGTGAGGACGACCTCGACTTTGCCATGTCTCTGCGGGCCTCTCTGCGTCAGGCGCCGGACGTGATCGTGGTCGGTGAAATCCGGGACGGTGAAACGGCGGAAATCGCGCTGCAGGCGGCAGAGACAGGCCACGTGGTGGTCGCCACTCTGCACACCTCGGGTGCCGCTCAAACCGTCCAGCGCTTTTTGAAACTGGTTTCGAGCGACCGTCTGGAAACGGCGCAGGCGAGTCTTGCGGATACGCTGCGGGCCATTCTCTGTCAGCGCCTGCTGTTCGATGAGATTCGCCAGCGGCGCTTCGCGATTCATGAACTGCTGCTGCAGTACGATTCCACCACGAACCTGATCCGCCGGGGTGAATATAAGAAGCTCGACCAGGAACTGGAGACCGGCTGGAAGAAAGGGATGATCTCCTGGGAGCGCAGTCTCGACATGCGGGGGGCCGAGGGATGGAACGTGCCCAACATCGAGAAGACCGGATTCACTCAGGACGAAGTGGATGCCTACATGTCCGAGCACGGCCGCTAACATTTATCGAACCACCCTACCATTCAATGAAACTCAAAGACATCAAAGACGTGCTGACGTTCCGGGCCTTTCGACCGGAGGCAGACGACAGCACAGCGCCGTGGTCCCGCCGCTTTTCGCGGGAAAGTACCCTGGCAATGAATATCGGACGCCGCCGCGTGAGCTGGTCTGCACTGGATAAGCGCGGGGAATTCCGCGATGCCGGCAGCGTCGAGGGAGACTTCAAGGATGTCGTCAATCAGATGGGTCCGGAATGGCGAACCATGACGGACAACGGCTGGTGCTCCGTTTCGCTGAACCACCGTTTCGTGATCACTCTCGAAGTGAACCTCAGCCGCCGGGCAGGACTGGAGCAGCAGCTCCGCACCAATCCGAAAGCGGTGCTCGGCGCCAAGGCCGAACGGGGTAAACGTTATTCGCTTCTCCACAATCCCGAGAGCAATACCAGCATTCTCCTCGCCTGCGAAGAGGAGGCGGTGAACAAGACGGTGGCCATGATGAAGGAGGCCGGCCTCTCCACCGGACGGCTGGCCGTGGGGGTCTACGGAATGATGCTCGATCTTATCGAACAGGTTTCCGAGGCGCGCCGCGCCCGTGCGGTTTCCAATCCTGGCGAACCCTTTGGGAGCGTGGTGATGGTGGCCTGCAATGAAGGCTCCGTGTGCGTGCTCAGTCAGCGGGAGGAGCAATGGACGGAACTGCGGTCCCGGACGGATCTCTACACCGACGACATGACGCCGGTGCTCGACATCATCATGCCCCTCATCCAGAACGCCGGTCCCAATACGAATGTCGTCTTTATGAACGATGAGGCCGGCTGCCAGCTTCCCGAACTGCTCCGCCAGCGGATGCCCGGCGTGCTGGTCAGCGATGTCACCGCGCCCTGCCAGCTTTGGAAACTTCTAACCGATTCCTGATCCCATGAGCAAAACCAGTATCATGCACGACCTCAAGCCCGACCGCCCGGATCTGGCTCCACCGCTGCCCGCCGTTTTGATGGTGTTGCCGGTGCTTTTCTACCTTTCCGCGGCGGGTGCGATCGGGCTCGGTGCCCTGTTCACTGTTAAAACCAAACAGGCTCAGGCGGACGAACAGCGGGAGATGGACAGCGAACAGGATGTGCGCCGTCAGATCCTCGCATTGAAGCAGGAGCAGAAGATCGTCGAGGACGCGCATGCCAAGGCGAGGGAGGTGGAAGTGTGGATGCACAGCACGCAACCGCTGATGGAAGTGGTGGCCGCCGTGGTCAACAGTGTGAAACCCGGCAATACGCTCTCCTCCTTGAAGCTCTCCCGCACGGGGGATAAGCCGGAGCACATTGAAATGCGCGTG
>DATAIE010001133.1:0-3680 GCA_036262875.1 Verrucomicrobiales bacterium | reverse complement strand
AACGCGCCACGCCGCGTCCTTTGGTGAGGACGGCTTTGGTTTCCATGATAGAGGCGCCATTGCGGAGAATGGTCAGGGGCACTTCTCCATCGCCCGGGCCGGCGATTTCCGCCTCGATCAGAAACGGCTCGTTGGTCTGCGCCCGAACGGGCACCCGCAGCCTGCGCAGACGCCAGTCGCTGCCGGGAGGCTCCGGCAGCAGCCGGAGATCCAGCGGAATATTCTCTTTGGTCAGGCGGTCCGCGATGCCGGTCAGGCTTTCCGTGCTGTACCCGTCCGTGAAGACCAGGATGCGGGAGGCTTTGTCCGGCCGGCGCAGGGCGACGATGCTGTCGATGGCCAGGGCCGTGCGGCTCAGTTTCCGGCTGCTGGTGAAGGCGCCGCCGCCATTGTCCTCCTGAGGCACCGCATCCATGGCATAGTCCACGGGATGCATGACGTCATTGCGGCTGCGCTTCGCATCATTGATCAGCTTTGACCATTCCGGAAAGCCGCGGTCGATGCGATCCTCCGTGCTCTCCGAGCGGTCGAGGAGGACCCACAGGTCCATCCCGTCCTGCTGCATGCGGGCCTGCGGCCGGGCCAGAAGAAAAACGAGAGTCACCAGCGCTGCCGCCCGCAGAGGCTGCCACAAGGCGAGCCCGCGCCAAAACCACGCCGCCGCTGCCAGCGCTGGCAGCAGGAGGAGCCATTCGGGGTTCTGGAGGGACATGCGCGGGGAGGATCGACGCGCAGACTCTACACACCCCTGGAAATCCGAAATCTAAATTCGTGCAGGAATCTCAATACTCACCCGGCAGAGCGGAAGGCACCGGGCCTTAGTGATTGTTCATGCCGAGCATGATTTCGGCATCGCTGTTCTGAGGCAATTCCGCCGCGATGTCGCGGGTCGCGTTGATCATGCGATGGTTCGCATAGACGGCGGCGGCGTTTACGGACACTACCACCAGAATCAGGATGACGAGACCGCGTTTGGCGGAAGCCCACATTTTGCAGCCCTTTTCGCTCTGATCCACCGCAGAGGTGTGCTTCGCAAACTTCAGAGCCATCCGAATGGACACCAGCAGCCCGATATTGAGGAGCAGGATCATCCCCGTGAGCAGCTTGGTGTAAAAATGCATGGAATCGAGTGAGGTCATAGGAAGGCGGGTAGAGATCAGGTGCCGGAGATTATGCCTTATAATTACCGTTATTATGGAAAGTTTGCAATTACTAATTTTAGCGAAGCGATTTTACGGGAAACACCCCACTTTTTTGTAAACGTAATTCACAATTGAGAAAAAGATCAAAATTTAGTTGCAATAACTGTAATCGGAGGTAGTTTCCATTACTCAAGCGACTCTCAACGCGCCTCAATCCTCAAAATTACCTCAACCCTCCAATGAACCGTCAGCCTGAAATCAACGAAGCCCGCCTCGAACGCCTCATCCTCGGTGCCGCTGCCTCCTGTGTCGTCGCGATGCTCTATCTCCTGATTTCAAGCGTCCTCGGCTGATCGGAAGAATTACCTCAACTCCCCTCTCTCAGGAGCGGCGACCGAAAGGTCGCCGCTCTTTTTTTGGTCCTAGCGTCTCTTCGGACCGCTCAAAATTGCGTGAAATCTCAAAACCGACATTGACGAATCAGATAATAATGGCAAAGTTATCCTATTCCTAAGCGATTGTGGCCCGTCAAAAGAACAGCGTTGATACCGTTCAGATCACCCTTTCGGTGACCCCGGCGATCCGTGACTTTCTGGACCAGCTCAGCCAAAGTGGTTTTTACGGAAAAAATGCCGCCGAGACGGCTGCCGACCTTCTCAAGCTCAAGCTCCGCGAAATCAGCACGCAGCCCGGCACACCGGGCATTCCGCCGCAGGGATTCAATCCCGCCTGGCCCGTCGTCCCCAACTCCGGGACTTGAGCCTTCGCTTTCCCCTTTTCCCTCAACCTAACCTCAAACCAAGGCTAAATCCATGAACTCAACTGCCACTTGCCTCGATATCCCTCCGCGCCAGCCGCGGCTCTCTGTCGTTCCACCTCCTCCCCGGAATGTGAAACCGGAACCGCCCGAAGACGAACTGCGCCGTCTCGCTTTTGAGATCGCTCAGCATGATCCCGTCCTGGCCCACCTGCTGGTCCGTGCCGGCGAACGCGCGCGCCGGAACTAACGAATCCGTCCGGTTTTCATTTTTTCGCACGCCAGGAAGGCGCGGTTTCTTTTGGAACCGCGCCTTTCAATTTGGCGGTCTGAGTTCCCTCAGGAAATGACGGTGAGAAACCATTCCACGATGGCGCTCAGCGTATGCGTCCCGGATTCGTCATGAAGTTCGACCGAGACGCTCACGAGAGCACGGCCTTTGGCGGCGAGACCGGCGCGCAGTTCGTCCATCGCTTCCGGCGGGGTGGAGGCGGTGGAGATGATGGCTCCGCGGGCAGGCTTGCGGAACTTTGATTCCAACCGGCGGACGACGGGCACGATCCCTGCCACTTGTCCCAGCTCCCGCAGGAGAAATTCACCGCTCGACGCTTCTGCGAGTGCGAGTTGGGCACTCGCATGCACGGTCCCCAGGTGATTGAGATACTGCTCACCCGCCGGCAGGCGAAGGAGTTGGCCGCTGTCCGGAGCCATTTGCAGGCCGAGGAGGCGGTTGAAGGGGAGTGAGATGACGGTGGATGACATGGGTTCAAAGTTTTGCAGGGGTCTCCGGAGGCAGCCGCTCGCGGAGTTTGACGATGGCGGTCAAGATCCGGTCACGGTTTTTGGCCGACCGGATCCATGGAGGAAGACGCGAGGCCAGGCTGCGGTTCCGCGGGCTTCCCGCGGGAACGTTTTCGGGCCGCTCGCGCAGGGTGGCGGAGACAAAAGCGTCGAGGTAATCGAGGTGCTCCCGGTTATAGGCCCAGAGCGTTTCCCCGCAGCAGGGGATCGCCAGCCAGACAGGGTAGTGGAAATACCAGTCAAAAGGCGCGCCAATGCAGATCACATTCGCAGGCGGGGGCCGATTTCCCCATCCGTATTGAATGCCACTCCGGCTTCCCTTCCAGGCTTCATTGCGTCCGCAGGCGGGGCATACGAAGCGGACGTGCTGGTCCTTTTCATAGACGAAGGACCGTGCCTGACACTTCGGACAGGCGACGAGAAAACTGCCTCCAAACGAGTCGATGGTTTTCCGGAGATCTCGAAATCGGGAAGGCATGTCGTTTCTTCAGGAGGCAAAGACTTCGCCGGGTCGAGGTTCCAGTCAACACATCGCCCGGAGTTTGGATGCACCGGTTCCGTCATTGCGGCACCGCATGGGGACTTGCCGGGCGGATGGTTCCTTTTAGCAGTGGGATCGTTATGAAACTCACCTTTCTGTCTCTGTCTCTTTCTCTGCTCGGCGCTTTGCCTGCTCTTGCCGACGTCCCGCCGCTGCCCCGCAGAGAACCGGCTCCACGGAAGGAAACGGTCGCGGTGGCTGCCGCGGATGACGAAACGAAAGGCGTCGTTACGGTAAAGATCGGAAACGAGCTCTTCACAGAGTTGCACTACCGGGAGTACGCGAAGCCGATACTGGCTCCCGTCAACGGACCCGGAGGAGTGAAGATGACGCGGCAGTGGCCCATGGGCGATGCGCTGCCGGGAGAGGCGACGGACCATCCCCATCACAAGGGGCTGTGGTTCACCCACGGAGCGGTGAATGGAACGGATTTTTGGGC
>DATAIE010001132.1:0-3352 GCA_036262875.1 Verrucomicrobiales bacterium | reverse complement strand
CCTTCTTTGCCGATCTGAAATCGCAGGGCCATGCCGACCGGGTTTGCCTCATGACCTTCAGCGAATTCGGACGCCGTGTGGGAGAGAACGCCAGCGGAGGCACGGACCATGGAACCGCCGCGCCGCTGTTCGTGATGGGAGCAGGGGTGAAACCGGGGCTCTACGGGAAGCAGCCGTCCCTGACAGATCTGGACAAGGGCGACCTCAAGTTCACCACGGATTTCCGCAGTGTGTATGCCACTGTATTGGACCGGTGGCTCAAAGCTCCGGCGGAAAAAGTCCTGGGCAAGGCGTTCCCGGATGCAGGGTTTATGATCTGACCGGAGACTCCGGACGGTTCGCATAGTCTACCTGGACGAGGCAGAGCCCGTCCGCCGGTGCTGTGTGGTGGGTCTTTTTCCCCGCGGGAGTGGTGAGGAGTTCGGTCAGCCATGAGACGGAGACCCGGCCCATGGCCACGCGCATGAGGCTGCCCGTGAGCATGCGCACCATCTTATAGAGAAAGCCGCTGCCGTGAAACGTGAGGGTCAGGCAGGGGCCTTCCTGCGACAGCGTGACTGACCAGAGATGTCGCACCGTGTCGCGGCCATCGTCTTTTCCATCGCCCCGGTTGGCGGCGAAGGCTTTGAAATCATGAGTGCCTTCACACAGCCGGCAGGCCTCCGCCAGCAGCGGAAAATCCAGCCGGTGCGGAATGTGCCACGCGAGGCCCGCCTCCAGCGGCGGCAGCACTTCGTCATTCCAGATCCGGTAGCGATAGGTCTTCCCCGCTGCATCGAACCGCGCATGAAAATCGGCCTCCGCAAAATGCACTTCCATCACCCGGATGCCCGGAGGCAAATGCACGTTCAGCGCCCGGCGCCACGCGGCTTCATCCATTCGTGAATGGTCCGGCACTTCGCAGTGCGCCACCTGTCCCAGGGCATGCACGCCGGCATCCGTGCGACCGGAGCCATGCACCACGGGCGGCGGCGCTGTTTTCAAAATGACGCCCATCGCCCGCTCCAAATGATCCTGCACCGTGTTTCCGCCGGGCTGACTTTGCCAGCCGGCGAACGGGCGGCCGTCATAGGCGATAGTGAGGCGCAGGCGCATGGAAGCGACAGGTGACAGAACAGCCGCCTGAAAGTCAATCGCCCGGACTGTCGAACTTTCGTTATTTCTCGAGGGCGAGTTCCAGCACTTTGTTCAGACGCTGTACGACGCTGCGCGGATCCTCCACGAGACCGGCGCTGAGGAGGGCGGTATCCATCAACTGCCCGGCGATGAGTGATGAGGACTCGGGCCGGTCCGCCCGGGAGCGGGCGAGTTTGACGATGAGCGGGTGCTTCGGATTGATGTCGAGATGCACCTTCGTGGCGGGTGCCTCCTGCTTCATGTTCTTCATCATCGCGCGGAGTTGCGGGCCCATGCGGGCGCCTTCGGGCAGCATGGCGGCGACGGGGCTGTCCACGAGGCGTTTGGAGACGGCCACTTTGTCCACGCCGTCGCCGAGAGTTTCCTTCATCCACGTGCAGAACTCCTCCGCCTCGCTGTCTGTCAGGCCGTCTTTCTTTTCCGCATCCGGAGCGTCGGGAAGTTCGAGGTCGGCGGAATCTGCGGAGATCAGTTTCTTCCCGGAGAATTCCGTGAGACTGGAGACGACATATTCATCCACGGGCTCTGTGAAGTAGATGACTTCGAGGCTTCTGGCTTTGAAGGCTTCCAGATAGGGGCCGGATTCGATCGATGCCCGGCTGGGGGCCTGGAGATAATAAATCTCCTTCTGCTCCTCCTTCATGCGGGTCACGTAGTCGTCGAGTCCCGTCACCTTGCCGTCCTCTGTCATGCTGGACTCGAAACGCAATAGTTTGGCGAGTGCCTCGCGATGCTTGTAATCCGTGATCAGTCCCTCTTTGATGAACCGGCTGAACTGGAGGTAAAACTCGCCGTATTTCTCCGCGTCCTCCTTTGCCTCCGAATCCAGGAATTTGAGGAAACGCTTCGTGATCACGTCGCCCAGCTTTTGGACGAGAGCACTGTCCTGCATCGTTTCGCGGGAAATGTTCAGCGGCAGGTCGTCGCTGTCGATGACACCGCGGAGAAAGCGCAGCCAGTCCGGCAGCAGGCCCTTGGGATGCTGATCGATGAGCACGCGGCGGCAGTAGAGTGCCACGCCGGGGTCCGTCTGCCCCATGCCCCATGGCTCCGGGTTTTCCTGCGGCACGAAGAGCAGTGAGTGGATCGCCAGCGGGGCGTCGGCATTGAAGTGCAGGCGGTAGCGCGGCTCGTCCCACGCATGGGCGATGAATTTGTAGAACTCGTTGTAGTCGTCGTCCTTGATTTCGCTGCGGTTCTTGAGCCAGAGCGCCTCCACTTTGTTCACGCGCTCCCCATTGAGCAGCAGCGGGAAGGGTACGAAATTGGAGTAGCGTTTCAGCAACTCCTCCGCGCGCCATTTTTTGGAGTAGTCAGCATGCTCCTCCTTGAGGTGGATCACGATGCGGCTTCCCCGGCTCTGATCGGGCGCGTCTTCAATAGTATATCCTCCGCGGCCATCACTGGTCCAGCAAAGGCCTTCGCCCTCCGGTTTCCACGACCGGGTGTAGACCTGCACCTTGTCCCCGACCATAAAGGAGCTGTAAAAGCCCACCCCGAATTTCCCGATGACATTTCCTGCCGCAGAGGCCCCGGCTTCCAGGGACTGGAGGAATTTCTTTGTTCCGCTGTGAGCGATGGTGCCCAGATTTTCGACCAGTTCCTCGCGCGTCATTCCGATGCCGCTGTCCACGATGGTGATCGTCTTTGCCTCTTCGTCCGTCGTTACACTGATTTCAAGGGCCGCATCCGCTTCAAAGATATCCCGCTCCGTTTGCTGAATGTGGCGGAGCTTCTCCTCCGCGTCGGAGGCATTGGAAACCAGTTCCCGCAGGAAGATTTCGCGGTCCGTGTAGAGGGAGTTGATGACAATATCCAGCAACTGCCGGACTTCGGCCTGGAAGGTGTGGGTTGTGGCTTCGCTCATATTTTTTGGGGGTGTGAAAGGAATCGGGGGGCGGAGACTAGTCGGAACTTCCCGTCTGTCAAAACCCTCCCTGCGCCGCAGGCGATAAGAGTGTCACGGCGTCTTTTTGCGTCTCCGGTTCCGCTCCAGGGCCTCAATGCGCGACGGCTCGATCACGCCCCAAAAGCGGACATACAGATCCTTAAGATTCTGAGGGATTCGCAGCCATCCCCACCGCTGGGTTCTCTTATCGACTTTGTAGAACAGGTTTTCCATGTAACTGACATCAATCGCATCAGAAAGTTCTGCGTCCGCCGTTTGAAACTTTGCAGAGATACATTGCAGGTGGGCAAGCACCGTGGCTTCATC
>DATAIE010001131.1:0-1688 GCA_036262875.1 Verrucomicrobiales bacterium | reverse complement strand
TACTGCGCATTCGATTTCAGCCTCGGATGAATCGCGGTGGGCGGATAAATAGAAGGCGAAGTCCCAAAGGAGGTCGCGCCCGTCACGCGATCCTCGCTCTCGTGCCAGAGCAGGTTTTCCTGGTCCCACGGCAGGTATTTGAAGGTGCCGTTCTTCGGGCGGATGACGTACCAGTTCTTGTTATAGTCCGTGGTGGTGCCCCAGTCCCGGTGGCCGGAAAAGAAGTGCAGCACCATGTAGTCGATGAACCACGGCACATCCAGATACTGTTTGATCTGCTCGTACTGCGTATTGGTGATGGCGGTGGTGTAGACCGGCACCGTGGTGAAGGTCGCACCGGTCCAGCCCAGCAGCGATTTCATGGCGTAGTAGGCGGTCCATGTGCCGCTCTTCAGCGTGCCCTGATCGATCACATCGTAGTCGGCCTTGTTGCCGCCCAGGTAGCTGGCGCAGAAGTCATCCGCCTCATCCTCGGCCAGTTCGTAGGTTCCCCAATAGAGGCCATTGATGAACAGATTACCAAAGCGGTGATGGCCCGCCGCGTGGCCCATATCGCGGAACGTATCCTTGCACCACGCATCCCGAATGCGAATGCCGCGCGGACGCTGATAGCTGTCGCTGCCGGCGGCGATACCCGGGGTGCCGTTCTGATGGAGCCAACTGGAATTGAAATCGCCGCGCAGCACGAGTTTGTCCCACTCCCGCACCGGCGAGTCCGGGAAGATGTTTCCCTCCACCTTGCCGCTGCCGTACTTGCCTTTGAAGCGCAGGGTGAACCCGTGCTTCGGGTTCTTGTAGGGAGCGCGGCTCGCATTCCCGTGGAGATCGATGCCGCAATCCACGTGAAACCCCGTGCTGCCGTCCGGCTCGATCATTTCCAAAGAGCACGGTTTCGTGCGGTCCGAGTGATCCGATTCGGATGCGGTTGGATACAATCCACCGGCTCCCCACATATCTCCCGGAGTCATCACCACGGAGATCATGGGAAGGTCCCTCAGTCCCTGTTTGATGCGGCTGAGATTGGTGCGGCCCGCAGCGTTCACGGCACCGGTGTCATCGTAAAGCGTGGGGTCAGCATAGACCTTGGGGTCCATGCCATAGTCCGCCGGGACTTCGTTCGTATTGAGGTTCGTGATCAATCCGGGGAACGCTCCGGTCCCGTTGCTGCCCCATGCCACCGGCAGCGCCGTGCCTCCCACCGAGGGCGGCTGAGGATTGGTATTGTCCGTGGCGTTGGCGGGATTGTCGTAGGGCGGAGACGGCTGATTGACGACATTGTCCAAAAACAAATAGCTGTGCGTAACGCCCTCACTGGACACCAGACCGGTGCCAAACGCCGCGAAGCGCAGCACGGTGGTGGCGCTCACCGTAAGCGGTCCGGCATAGAGGGTGGCGGCAGCGGTGGGCGGCGTTCCGTTCAGCGTGTAGCGGATGGCGGCACCCGGCGTGGCACAACTCAACACCACCTGAAACGGCTCGCTGAAATACCCGCGCGAGACACTCGCGACCGGATTCAGCGTCACGCCCGTGAGCGCACTCGTATTGTTGGCAGCCCCCAGAGGCACCACGGGCGGCGGGGGCACGGGATTGGCGGAAGTGGGCAGCGTGTAGCCCGTCTGGGTCACGGTGGGCGGCGAGAAATAACGCAGCGCCCCATCCGTGGATTGCACCCCGTAGCTGTAGTCATA
>DATAIE010001130.1:0-20704 GCA_036262875.1 Verrucomicrobiales bacterium | reverse complement strand
ACCATGTATCCGCTCGAGGTGGTGCAGGCCGACTATATGACGCGCAACATGGGCGAACTGGCCCTCCCCACGCGTGAGTATGGCACTGCCCGCGCCGCACTGAGGCTGAGGCTCCGTTTGAAAATCGCCGGACCGGAATGCGTCCTGACCAAACTCAACTGCGACCGCCTGTCCTTTTTCCTCCACGGTGAAGACCATCTGCCCTCCGTCGTGATGGAGGAAATCTTCGCGCGCGGCATGGGTGTCGTCATCCGCGAGCCGTCGGACCATTTGCACCGCCGCAGTGAATTCCTGAAGATGACTTCCGTGCGACATGCGGGATTCGATGAGAATGAGGCGATGCTGCCGCCGAGCCCGCGGAGTTTTGAGGGCTACCGCATTCTTCGCGAGCATTTCCTCCTGCCGGCGCGCGGACTCTTTGTCGAATTCACCGGACTGAAAAAAGCCTTCGAGCGGTTCGCCGGAAAGGAGTTCGACATCATCGTTCCGCTGCGGGAGCGGAAGGATGAAATCACGGACTTCGTCCAGCCTTCGCTGTTTCAACTTTTCTGCACGCCGGTCATCAACCTGTTCAAACGCCGTTCAGAGCGGGCTCCCATTACTCCTTCGCTGAACGAGTATCAGTTGATCATCGACCGGACGCGCATTTTCGACTACGAGATTTACTCGGTGGAGAAAGTGACCGGGTTCGGGCGCACCTCATCCGAGGAGCAGCCGTTCTATCCGTTTTACCTCCACCGGAGTCATCGCGGAGCCGCGGCGGCCTTTTATACCTGCCACCGGGTGCCGCGGGCGCTTTCGGAGAGTGAGCGTAAATTCGGTCAGCGCTCCTCTTACCCGGGCAGCGAGGTGCACATCGCTCTCGTGGATCCGGAAAGCGCGCCGTTTTCTCCGGCTCTCGAGCAGTTGTCCGCCGAGTGCTGGGTGACAAACCGGCACCTCGCCGTGGACCTCGCCATCGGGGTGGGGAATACGGATTTCACGCCGGAGACGCACATGCAGGTCACGTCCATCCGCTGCCTCGTGCGGCCCACGCCTCCAAAGCCGGCGGTGGCGGAGGGCCGGTTCGCGTGGCGGGCTATCAATCACCTGTCGCTGAACTATCTGTCGCTCGTCAGCCATGGCGAAAACGGAGCGGAGGCCCTGCGCGAACTACTGCACCTCTACGCCACGGATACGAAAGCCCAATCCCTTATCGAAGGCATCCGCAAAGTGTCCGCCCGTCCGGCCCTGGCGCGCAGTCCCGGCACTGGTCCGGTGAGTTTCATTCGCGGCATCGATATCGATCTGACACTCGATGAGGACCGCTTCGCAGGATTTGGCACCTTCCTGTTTGCGAGCGCCATCGAGCAGTTTCTGGCACGCTATGTCTCGCTGAATTCCTTCACGAGGCTCACCCTATTCACTGAACAGCGCGGGGAGGTAATGAAATGGCCGATTCGACCAGGAAGGATTCCGGCACTATAATTGACGATCTGCTGAGTCACCCGTGGGACTACGATTTCTTCGGAGCCCTGCGGTGTGTCGAGAGTTCGCGCCCCGATCTGCCGCGCATCGGGAAGTCGAGAGCGCTGAGGCAGGACCCCATCCGTTTCGGTCAGTATCTTTCGCTGGGCTTTGCCACGTCCGGGATGGAGAAGCCGCACCTGACAAAACAGGAGGGGCATAAGCTCATGGTGCGGTTCACCGGCCTCACGGGGCCCAACGGGCCGCTGCCGCTGCGCTACACGGATTTTATTCGCAACCGCCTCCGCGGGATGCAGGACCCCGATCTCCGCGGACCACGGGAGGAGGCTGCCCTGAGCACTGGCGGTGGATCGGGCAGGGACTCCACGCTGGCGGAATTCATCGACATCTTTCACCACCGGATCATCAGCCTGTTTTACCGGGCGTGGGCTGTGTCTCACAAAACGGTGGACCTCGACCGGCCGGAGGACCGCACCTTTGCGGAATGGATCGCCTCCACCTTTGGCTGCGGGCTGCCGGAAATGGAGGGGCTGGACGCGGTTCCGGCCATTCACCGTCTGCCGTTTGCCGGGCACCTCTCCTGCCAGACCCGCCATGCCGCCGGACTCCGCGGACTGTTGTCAGACTATTTTGAGACGCAGGTGGAGGTGGAGAACTTTGCCGGGCAGTGGATCGATATTCCGGAGGAACAGCGCTGCCGTATGGGCGAATCGCGGGAAACGGGACTGCTGGGAAAAAGCTGCGTGGTGGGGTCAAAACTATGGGACCGGCAGATGAAATGCGCGGTGCGCATCGGGCCGATGACTTTTGCGCAGTATGAGTTGTTTTTGCCGCGCGGGACGGGGCATTCGAGATTGCACGCATGGATGGCTTTTTACACGCGCAGTGAGTTGTATTGGGAGGCAGCCATCGTGCTCCGGAAGGAGGATGTGCCGAAAACAAAACTTGGCAGTGCGGGCCGCCTTGGCTATACCACCTGGCTCACCAGTGTCCCGCCAGCCAAAGATGCCGACCAGTTCCGCGTCCGGGGCGGGGGACTGTCGGAGGCAGACAACACTTAATTCACACTAACCAGCTACGACTATGTCAGAGATCAGAGCAGGAGATTTGTTCGGCAGGCTCAATCAGCTTGGCTACCGCGCCATGGAGGGAGCCACCACCTTTTGCAAACTGCGTGGAAATCCGCGGGTCGAGCTGCACCATTTTGTCCATCAGGTGCTCAATGAGCAGGACAGCGACCTGCACCACGTTGTCAGGAATTTCGGGCTGGATCCTTCGAAGCTGAGCACGCAGTTGACGCAGGCGCTGGACCGTCTGCCGCGCGGGGCGACGTCCATCAGTGGTTTTTCACAGACGCTGCGCGAGGCCATGGAGCAGGCATGGGTGTATGCGTCGCTGATGTTCAAGCAGGGGCGGGTCCGCACGGGCCATGTGCTCCTCGGCATTATGAAGTCGCCGGACCTGCGCACGTTCTTCACGGGACTTGCGGACGAGTTCCGGAAAATTTCGCCGGACAAACTCGCGGATGAATTCAATGCCTCCGTCAGCGGCTCGCCCGAGGACGCGATGGTGGAGTCCGCAGGAGCGGGAGCGGTCCCCGGCGAAACCAGCGGTGCTGTTTCTCCTCAGGGAGCCAAGGCCTCGGCGCTGGCACAGTACGCCACTGACCTCACGGCTAAGGCCCGCGAAGGCAAAATGGATCCTATCTACGGACGCGATGAGGAAATCCGCCAGATCGTGGATGTGCTCATGCGCCGCCGTCAGAACAATCCGATCCTAACCGGTGAAGCCGGCGTGGGAAAAACGGCCGTCGTGGAAGGCTTCGCTCTGCGCATTGCCTCCGGCGATGTTCCCCCGGCGTTGAAAAACGTGGCCCTGCATGTGCTCGATCTGGGCCTTCTCCAGGCGGGTGCGAGCATGAAAGGTGAGTTTGAAAACCGTCTGCGCCAGGTCATCGATGAAGTGCAGAACTCCACCACTCCGATTATTCTCTTTATCGACGAGGCCCACCAATTGATCGGTGCCGGCGGGCAGGCGGGGCAGAACGATGCCGCGAATCTTTTGAAGCCGGCTCTGGCGCGCGGCACGCTCCGCACCATCGCGGCCACCACTTGGGCGGAGTATAAGAAATACTTTGAGAAGGACCCCGCGCTTACCCGCCGCTTCCAGGTGATCAAGATCGAGGAGCCGGATGAACAGAAAGCCATCATCATGGTGCGCGGGCTGGCGGACAATCTGGAGAAGCACCACACCGTGAGTATTCTCGATGAAGCGCTGGAGGCTGCGGTCCGTCTCTCCAGCCGGTACATCCCTTCGCGTCAGTTGCCGGACAAGGCCGTGAGCCTCATTGATACGGCGGCGGCCCGCGTGGCCATCTCCCAGCACGCCACGCCGGCCCGTATCGAAGACGTGAAGCGTCAGTTGGAAACCTCGAAAATCGAACTCGAGATCCTGCAGCGTGAATCGGCTGCCGGCGGGGACCACGCTGCGAAGATCAAGGAAGTGGAGGAACAGATTGCGGCCCTCACTGCGGAGGAGGCGGAACTCGGTGAAAACTGGGCGAAGGAGAAAGAACTGGTGCTCAAAGTTCTCGGACTGCGGAAGCAGTTGGTAGAGGCGAACACGCCGCCGGAGGAAGGCAAAGAGCCGCCAGCCGACGCGGAACCGGTCGACAAGGAGGCTCTGCTGACAGTTCTGCGCGGGGTGGAATCCGCACTCGGTTCCCTCCAGGGGGAATCGCCGCTGATCTTCCCCACGGTGGATTCGCAGGCCGTGGCGGCAGTCGTCGCGGATTGGACGGGGGTTCCCGTCGGCCGCATGATGCAGGACGAAATCCGCACGGTGCTGTCCCTCGGCGACATCCTGGAACGCCGGGTCATCGGTCAGCGGCACGCGCTCGATACCATCGCCCGGCGCATTCAGACGAACCGCGCGAAACTCGACAACGAAAACCGGCCCATCGGCGTGTTCATGCTCGCCGGTCCGTCCGGCACGGGTAAGACGGAGACCGCTCTTTCTCTCGCGGAGACTCTCTTCGGAGATGAGTCCAGCCTCATCGCCATCAACATGAGTGAATTCCAGGAGGCCCACACGGTTTCCACGCTCAAGGGGGCGCCTCCAGGCTACGTCGGATACGGCGAAGGTGGCAAGCTCACGGAGGCGGTGCGCCGCCGTCCTTACAGCGTTGTGCTTCTGGACGAAGTGGAAAAGGCTCACCCGGACGTTCACGAAATTTTCTTCCAGGTTTTTGACAAAGGCTGGATGGAGGATGGCGAGGGCCGTCACATCGACTTCAAGAACACCATAATCATCCTCACCAGCAATGCGGCGCAGGAAGTGGTCATCAGTCTTTGCAAGGATCCGGAACTCATGCCCGATCCCGAGTCATTGGAGAAGGCCATGCGCGGGCCGCTGACGAAGGTCTTCCCGGACGCGCTGCTCAACCGTCTCGTGGTCATTCCCTACTTCCCGATCAGTCAGGAAATGCTGCGCATGATCATCGGTCTCAACCTGCGCAAGGTGGAGAAGCGCATCAGGAAGAATCACGGCGTGCCGTTTACCTACGACGATTCGCTGCCGAGCCTCATTGCCGAACGCTGTGTGGAACTGGAGCGCGGAGCACGCCTCGTGGATGCCATCATCACCAATCAGCTTCTGCCCGAGATCGGGCGCGAGTTCCTCAATGCGGCGCTGGAAGGCCGTGCCCTGCAAAGAGTCCACGTCACCGGCAAGGACGGAAAGTTCGTCATCGAATACTAACGGAACTTTCCGTTCGAGGCTCTCTCGAAATTCCGATGCCGCCAGTGCGCAAGCGCTGGCGGCATCTTTCGTTTTGTTCCTGGGGAAGTAGAGGTCTGCTGCGGGTCGCCCGGATTACTTCAGCGCCTTCAATTCCTCATGGGTCCACGGGATCTGCCGGGTTGAGATTTCATGACGAATCCTCTCCACGTTTTCCGCGGTGACGGCGCGCTTCCAGCGGTGCCAGCGCTCTCCGGCGTAGGTCAGGACGTCGGCGATTTGTTCGTTCGTGTGCGATTTTTCCAGCGGCGGCATGAGGCCGGCACCGTAAGTGATGCCATTGATGGGACCGGACTGTCCTTTGAGAAGAATGCGGACGAGGCGGGCATCTCCGCTGTCGCCGGCGAACCATGGGGAGCTCGCCAGCGGCGGCGCGAGCATGGTGTCTGCGGCTTTGACACCCATGCCGTCAACCCCGTGACAGGTGATGCAGAGGTTTTCATAAACCAATTTTCCGCGCCGGGCGATTTCGGTGAGAGGCGCACGCGAGGCTTCGTCGCGGTCGCGGTTTTGAATGGCGGAGACGAGCGGCAGAGGTCGGTTGCCGGGATTGAATTCGCCGGGCTGTCCCGCAGTGCGAAACGCGAGGAAGACCTGCGTGGCCGTCCGGGCGTCGGTGTCCGCGGCCATGGGTTTCAGAGCGGCAGTGGTTTCGGGATCTTTTTGCACGAGCCATGTCTCGGCCAGTTGCACGGCGGCCCGGCGCACACGCGGCTCCCTGTCCTTGAGGGCGGCGAGGAGCGTTTCTTTGGTCAGGGCATCGAGTCCTCTCAGTGCCCACAGTGAATGCAGGCGCGCATTGGTGTCCGCGTGTTTCGTCATTTCCAGCAGGGCGGGTACGGCGGATTTGTCGCCGCGGGATACGATGAGCATCTGCGCGGTATCGCGCCACCATCCGTTAGGGTTCGCAAGGTGGGCCACCAGCTGCGCGGGCGTTTCGTCCAGCATGTGCGGCGCGGGGCCGGCCTTTCCGCCATCCGGCAGCAGACGAAGGATGCGCCCGTGACGAAAGACTTTGAGCATGCCCCACCGCTTCACGCGCTGATAGCGCTCCACCCAAAGTTCCAGTTTGTTCTTCCGGTAATCCTCCACATAGCGCGCCCGCAGCTCCGGCGTGACGGCAGTGGGAAACCATTCCTTTTCCTGAATGATGCCCCGGTAAAGATCTGCAATGTAGAGGCCGCCGTCCGGCCCGCTCTCCGTCCATACCGGGCGGAAATAGGCATCTTTCCCCCGGATGAATTCGCTGCCGGGAAATGCATTGTGTGCCGTGCCCATGCCGTCCTGCCATGTGAACCGGCTCATGCGGATAAGGCGGCCCACCGGCTCGCACGTCACCGCATTCCCATACCATTGGGGAAACAGCGGACTGCGCAGCACCGTTTGCCCGCAGGTGGCTGAAAAGTTAGTGAGTTGTGCCTGACGTTTCACATCGTAACCGACGTCGCTGAAGTCCCATACCGGACAAATGCCCCACGGACGTTCGTAGTCGGCATCATGTTCCCGCAGGTCCAGGATGGGATACCCCGCGGGCAGTTGAAACGAATGCGCCGGATTCGCCCCGCCGCCCCAACTGCATACCAGCCGGCCATCGTCATCGCGCGCCAGTCCGTGCTGGCTGACGCGTCCGCGGTCATGCGGCAGCGCCTGGAGTTTTCCGCCGTTCCACACCAGCCGGCGGTCGTTCGTGCAAATGGTGTTGTCCAGATTCCACAGCATCCCGCTCTGCTGGTGCTCGATATTCCCGTGATCCTCTCCACCCTGCCAGGCCACCTCGCGACGGTCGGAGACCCCGTTTTTGTCGTCGTCGAAATAAGCCCAGATCGTCTGCGACTCGGTAAAATAAACCAGCACCCGGTCGTGCATCGGCAGCACCGCTCGCGGCAGGATGATGTTATCGATGAACACCGTGCGCTTATCCATTTTCCCGTCACCGTCCGTGTCGGTGAGTTTTACCACGCGACTCACCGGATTGAGCTGACCCGTCGCATGCTCGTCCTGCATGTAGGTACGCCACTCGCACACATAGAGCGATCCATTCCCGTCAAACGCCATCGATGCCGGTTCCTCTACCATCGGCTCGCTGGCAACACACTCCAGGCGACTGCCGCCGGGCACCTCGATAGTTTTGATTTCCTCCTCCGGTGTCAGCGCGGGAAAACTGGCATCCGGATTCCATTCGCCCTCTCCGCGGCTCATCTGCGGAAGAGCGGGCCAAAGAAATACCAGGATGGCGGCGCGGAGAGAATGGGAGGGCTTACTCATGGTTAGGGATACCCGCACCATGACCGGTGACGTCCCGCGCGCCACTCCGCAGATGCGCTTCCGCTGACAGCGCGGGAATGTCACGTGCGACCGGAAAGGATAAAAAATGCACGCTGCCGGCAAGGTCGGGAGGCGCGCGACCGGATAGAGAGTTGCAGCCCTGTTCGAAGCACAGAGCTCACTCCATCAACTCACTCCAACCATCACCCTCCATGTCCACAATCGCTCTTTCTCCTGTCAAAGGCGGCCGGTCCATCGCCACCGGTGCTCTCAAATCCGCGGATATCATTGTGTCCACCACCGGCGCTTTTGTTTCGAAAGCGATTCGCTTCGGCACGATGAGCGCCGTCAGTCACGCCATGCTTTACACGGGCAACGACTCCGTCGCGGAGGCCGTGGGCGACGGCGTGCGGGAGACGAGTCTTGGCACCGCCCTGACCGGGGCGACGCTGGCAGTCGCCTATCGCCGGAACAATCTCACCGACGACGACATCAAAGAGATCCTTCGATTTGTCAGGGAGAAAGCCAGCGCCAAAGCTGGCTACGATTACTCCGGCCTCGTGGGCGCCGGAGCTGCCGCGAACGGTCTCGTTTGTATTGCGTTAGGCGCGGTTGGATGTTTTGCGGCGAACCAGGGGGCGTTTGGCAGCAGCAATAAATTCTTCTGCTCGGAACTCGTGCTGACGGCCTTCAGCCGCGTGAACAAAGCCATCACTTCCGGCCGGCCGGATACGAGCAATCCGGGGCAGATTCCCGGAGCGGTCAGCACGGGTGTGCTGACGTATGTCGGGCACCTCATTGCCTGACCGGCGCTGAAAGCGCATTGCCGGCCGCTTCGTAACGGGATCATGGCGCATGCCGAAAAAATCCTGACATACGGTGCGGCCGGCATCCTGGTGACATCGGGATCGCTCCTGCAATTTGCCGGAAGCCAGGATCGTTCCGCGCCGCGCGGGATCGTGTCTGCCGTTCAGAGCGACATGAACCTCCGGAGTTCTGAAAACGGGGAGCGTCTTTTAGGACGCCGGGAGGTCGAATGGACGCTGGTGGCGCCGGAATTCCCCAGGCCGCCAGCCTGCCCCGGCCCATCCAATCTTTACCGGGTCAATTTGCCTTCGAATCTGATGGCCGGTGAATACTCGAATACCAAACAGGTGCGGGTCCCGGCGCAGGTGGCTTTGCTTTCGAAAGGGGCTCCGGCGACCTGCAGCGATCCGGAGCCTATCGGTGATCTCGAACTGGTCACCGATGGTGAAAAGAACTATGAAGACGGCTACTGCGTTGACCTGATTCCCGGGTCTCAGTGGGTGCAAATCGATTTGGGTGAAACCAGAGAGGTTCATCTCGTGTGGCTCTGGATGGGTTACAAATATGCCACGTTGTCTTACAAGGACATCCTCATCCGGATTTCGGACGATCCATCGTTCGCACAGGCGGAGACGGTCTTTAACAACGACCACGACAACAGTTCCGGCATGGGTGCCGGCACAGACCCCGCCTGGATCGAAACCAATTTTGGGCACCCCGTCAGCGTGAAGGGGGCGAGAGGCCGGTACGTGCGCCTCTACAGCAACGGGAAGAACCTCGACGAGACCAATCAGTGGATCGAAGTCGAGGTCTATGGCCGGTAAAAGGCGTTCTTGATGAAGGAGTGATGAGGTGCGGGTGCGCCGGAATGGCATAGTTCGAAGGAAGAATCCAGCTTGTCACCGTGTCGGCGTACCGGTAGAGGAATGCCCTATGACGCGCCGGGCTCGCCTGCCGGAGCGGCGTCCCCTTATTCTCTTCTTCCTCATGCGCACCTTTTTCATCCTCCTTAGCAAGGAACTGCGGTCATTCTTTCTGTCACCGGTGGCGTGGGTGGTGCTGGCCATGTTTATGGCCATCAGCGGGTTTTCCTTCAGTTGGGCCGTGGACCACCTCCGGGAAAAGCCCATGGAACAGAGCGTGGTCCAGTGGACCTTCGTGCCGCCGTGGTTCTGGGTGTATTATCCCTTCGTCTTCGCCCTCATCACCATGCGGCTGTTCGCCGAGGAGCAAAAGCAGGGGACCCTGGAGAGCCTGCTCACCGCCCCGGTGCGGGCCGTGCAGGTGCTGCTGGCGAAGTACTTTTCCGCGGTGATCTTTTACCTCATTCTCTGGCTGCCGGTGCTGGCCTTTTTTGGCGTGCTCAACTGGGTGATGAAAGGAAAAGTGGAGTTTCCGCCGGGGGCGCTGGCGGGCTGTTATCTCATTCTGCTCCTGACCGGTCTGTTTCACATTGCGCTGGGGATGCTGGCCTCGGCCCTCACGAAGAACCAGATCATCGCGGCCATCCTTGGATTCGCCCTGATCATCCTGCATTTTCTCATCGGGGTCTTTTTGCAAACTCAGGCGCGGGACCATCCGAAGGAACTTCGGAACCTTGTGGACCACGTAGCCATCAAGGGACATATCGACAGCTTCTCCGCCGGCCTGCTCGATACCCGCCCCATGGTGTATTACCTCAGTTTCACGGTGCTTCTGCTGGCTGCGACCCATCAGGTGCTGGAATACCGCCGCTGGAAGGCCTGAGCGGTTTGGCCCTGATTTCATTTTTCCTCCCCGATTTTCTATGAGCAAGGAAGCAGAGACAACGCCCGCCACTGACACTCCGCCTGCTGCGCAGGGGATTCGTCGCGGACGCATCGGACTGAATGTGACGGTGCAGATCGTCCTTGGGTTTGTCCTTTTCGTGATGGTGAACGTGCTGGGACACCGGCGCTTCAAGCAGTGGGACTACACCTACAGCCGGAACTTCAGTCTGGCACCCAACACGCAAAAATTTGTAAAGGAAGTGAAGGAACCGGTGCGCATCTCGGTCCTCGCGCCGCGGGAGGAGATGATGGAGAAGGATGTGTCTCCACTCCTCGATCAATATAAGCTCGCCATGGGAGGTCACCTTGAGGTGGAGTTCATCGACACCCGGCGTGATGTGACGGCATGGGAGAATTTTGTGAGCCGCCTCTATAAGATGGGCGCTACATTCAAGGCCGGCGACGAAGGTATCCTCGTGCAGGCGGACCGTCCGCATCTCAGTGAAGCGGGCGGGGAGAAGTTCTTCTACAAATGGATTCCGGCGGAATCCCTCTATGTCATGGACCAGGAAAAGCATGTGCCCATCGCCTTCCGCGGTGAGTCCCTGTTGAATACGGCCATCGCGGCGGTGACGAACCCGGAGCGTCCGAAGGTGGCCGTCGTGACGCGGATGGGATACGTGCACATCGTGCCGAATCCCGAGGGCGGCGAGGCGCTGACCTACGGCCACGTCCTCACCCAGTTGTGCGCGAGCCAGAACATCGAACTCGAACCGTGGCGGATGATGGAGAATCCGGAGAATGCCAACCGCTACAAGACGCTCATCCTGGTGGCGACGACTCTCTTTGGCGCTCAGCAGGACGAGGACCTTACCAAATTCTTTGAGACCCCGGGCAATTCCGTAGTGGTGCTGCTCGATCCGGAGCACGGCTGCCCGGAGATGGACAAATGGCTGGCCCGCTATGGCATTCAGCCGCAGGCGGATCAGGTGCTTTACGTGCGGGGCACCGGCAGCGGCACGTTCAAGGAATTCGCGGTGGATGCTCATTTTCTGCCTTCACCGGTTTGCCCCGGACTCGAAAACCAGGCCACTCTGCTGCCCGGAAAGACGCGTTCCATCAAGCTCCTCAATCAGTTGGAGAAGGTGAAGGCCGAGAATATCCAACTGACTTCGCTGCTCGAGCCGAGCGACGATTTCTACGGGGAGAAGAACTATTTCGAAAGCTATCCCCGATTTGACGCGGGCGAGGACAATGCGAAACCGCTGTGTGTGGCCGCCGCCGCCGAACGCGGTGCCGCGAGTGATCCCAGAGTGCAGATGCAGAGTTCCCGTCTCGTCGTGATCGGAAACGCCGGACTCATTAACCCGCCGACGAATGCCACCAACTATGAGTTCCTGACGAAGTCGCTCAACTGGTGCCTCCACCGGGACGAAGCCGCCGTCAATGACAGCTCCACCGACAAGGAGAAGCACAAGTTCGCCATTCACATCAAGCCCGATCAGTGGCAGCGTGTGCTCATCATCTCCACCATCGTGATGCCCCTGGCGGCACTCATGGCCGGGTTGCTCATCTGGAGCACCCGCCGGAATTGATTCTCCCCTGCGTATGAAAACGTCCACGACGATTATCCTGCTGGTGATCACGATGTGCCTCGGGGCATGGATGCTGTGGAGGGACGGAGGCTCCCGGGATATTAACGGCCACCTTCTCTTCGACTGGAGCGACCAGATGGAGGAGCGCCTCAAGCGGGGGGAATCCGGGGTGGACCTCGACCCCGCCCAGGTGGCGGGTATCGATTTGAAGACCGGCTCCGGCGACTTTTCACTGCGGCGCATGGCGGATGGCGGGTGGCAGATCAGCGGAGGAATCAAAGACCTCGCCGACGAGGGACTTGTGAAGGACCTTCTCAGCTACTGCACGAAGGCCCAAATCAAGGACATCGTGAAAAACGGCGAAGTGAAGGAAGGCAAGGTCAGCGACGCATCCCTCGGCCTGGATGACTCCAATGCGTGGCGTGTGACGTGGCTGGCGGCGGACGGCGGCAAACTGGCGTCCGTCCGGATCGGAAAGACCGCGCCTCTCGAAGACGTCGCCTACGTGCGCATGGAAGGCAGAGAAAGCCGTCCGGATATCTACATCGTCAAACCCGATCTCAGACCGCTCCTTGCCCGTCCTCCGGAGTCGTTCCGCGATCCCCGCGTTTCCCGTTACCCGTCCGAGGTTCTTGTCAAAATGGTGGTGCGGAAAGGGGAAGGGGAGGTCGAGTTCAGCCGCACCTTCGAGCGGGCCGCGCCGAAGCCCGCCAAGCCGCCATTGAATTCGATTTCGAATCCGGCGAAAAACGTGGTGGAGGTCGAACCGACGCCCTGGGTCATCTCCCGCCCGCTCCCGAATGCGCCCGCTGATCAGGCTGCGGTCAATGAATTCGCCGCGATGATCTGCGGAGCCAAAGTGGAGGCCTGGGTGCCCTACAGCGAGACGGCCAGCGCCGGTGAAAAGCCAGTGGTCGAGGTAACTCTCACCCCCGCGGGAACGGTGGCGAAGCCGCTCACTCTTCAGTTTTTCAAAGATCCGGCCGATCCGGCACCCGCCCCCGTCGGGAAGCCGGGAGACCCGGGAGTCGCGGACACGTCGCCGGTCTTCGACCCGAGAAGCATGGCCATCTGCCGTGACGCCCAGCGGAAAGCGAGCTTCAAAGTTTCCCGGCAGGTCATGGACGGACTGTGCCTCGCTGAGTCGCCCACCATCTTTCGCAGCACCATTCTGGCCTCCGTGGATCCGGCGGTCGTCAGTACGATCCGTATCGAGCAGTCGGAGGGCGGGTCTGTGGAAGTGGTGCGGGTGGGAGGAAACTGGTTTTGGCGTCCGATCGGTGGCGTTAAATTTGAAGAGGCGGCTCCGGAGACGGTGGAAAGACTCCTCACGCTGCTCAACAGCACGCAGATTGTCGAATTCGCGAGCGATTCCCTCTCCGACCCGGCCTCTTTTGGCCTCGATAAGCCATTCATCAGTATCACAATTGCCGCGGGTGCCCACCGCAGCCTCGATCACCTGACACCCGTTGATAACCACAACAGTCAGACGCTCCGGATCGGATTGACCTCCGGAACCGGCGGTGCGGTTCCCGTTCCGGATTCGCAGGAAAAGGTCCGGACCGCGCGTTTCTACGCCAATTTCAGCAAGGATCCCTTTGTGTTCCGCATCGGACCGGAACTGCCGGGCGGAATTCCGCGCGCTTATTTTAAGTGGCGCAGCCTCAACCTTCCTGGGTTCGCGCTTCAGCAGGTGCGCTCCGTCAAACAAACGATCAGCACCGCCGAGCCTTTGGAGATGCAATATCAACGTCTTTCCTTCAAATGGACCGGGAAGCAGGGGGGGAAGGATGTGACGGCCCTGTTGAATGAGAATGCCATTAACGAACTGGTCGTGAAGGCGGGGTCGATGCAGGCCGTCACTTGGCAGGATGGTGGCGCTGGAGCTGCGCAGGCGGCTCTCGAAGTCCCGGCTGTCCGGGTGGAAGTGGAGTATGTATCCTTCGATGACCAGCCGGATTCGGAGCATACCTCCACTGTTACCATCGAACTGGCACCCATGGCTTCGCCCACCGCGATCTACTGCTACGGACGCATCACGGGCAAACCCGAGCCCTTTTTGATCCAGCGGGACGTTTTGGAGACCCTTTCCGCTTCCGTGCTCAAAAAGTAGCCGGGGACGGGCACTGAAATGCGACCGGCGAGCGCCGGGATTTGGCTGAAAAAGGCGATCTATGGGGCCTTCTGCGTATGCGGATGGTCCGTCATTCTCATCTTTGATTCTCTTCAAAAGCCCGGGCTCCTGACAAATTTTAGCCGGTGAGGAGGGGGTGCTTAATTCGTACCTCTAAAGGAAAAAAACGCCGCGAAATGCTCCCAATCGGGACCATTTGCATGACAGTAGGGAATTCACCTACTGATTTCAGGGTAGATTCCCTACATAAATCCCGGCGGCCTAAATCGAATTTTAGTTTTGCACTTTTTCAATAAATACCATAATTGTATGACTCGTGTTTTCCATACTCCCTGTAACCTCTCGATCAAAGACTACCATGGCATTAAAACGCTACCTTGCCTACACGTTACTGGAGGCTCTCGTGACCGTTGCGGTCATCGGGAGTGTCGCCACTGGAGCCTACGTGATCGTTAACCACGTTACCGATTCCAGCGCCCGGACGAAGCTCGATCAGGACGTGAAGGCTGTGAATCAGGCGATTCAACTTTACATTACGCACGGGGGCAAGATCCCGGCGGGCCTCTCCGGCGATGAAGTTCTTGCAGCGCTGCGCCGGGAAGCAGCCAACCCCCACATTGCGGGTTTGAAGGGATCGCTCGTCGATCCCCGGATGACGATCCGGTGGCAGTCCAGCGGAGAGACGGCAAACGGGAACATCCGCGCCTATTGGGACGACACCTCCAAAAAGTTCTACATCGCCAGCAGCGGCAGCACACCCGGGGTGAAGGAGTTTTACTCCGGAGATATGCCTCCCCCGCTGCCGATGGTGACGGACGCGAACGGAAACACGACGAATCCCAACTACGACAACCGCCAGACCACCAACCAATTCGCGTCGGTGGACAAGTGGGTGTGGGACTATAATGGCGCGTCCTCCGCACCCCGCTCCACTCCGACGATCGTTCCCACCGCCGGCATCAGTCCCGTGACGGGTGAACCTCAGGAGAATGCGAATACCGTTCCGCTTCCTCCACCCCTTTTCAGCGTCACATCCAACAGCTTCCCCATCACCTGGTTCCCGGGCACCGTATCGCTGTCATTGCCTGCGGCGGCTCCGGCCACGATCGCCGAGATTTTTTACCATGTCACCGGCGGACCGTGGAAGAAGTATGAGGGACCGGTATCCGTCGAGGTGGGGATGGCGGTGACGGCCAAGACCGTCACCCTCGATCCCGACCATTTCGAAGACAGCCCTGAAGTCAGCGAGCAGTACGATCTGGCCAGCATGAAGCTGGAGATTACCGCCTCCTTCCCCCGGAGTTCGTACAATTTTCAGGAACTGGGGGGGCCCATGCTGGGGGCGGCTTCCACTCCCACTCCGCCATACGGCAATGTCAATGTGACCAACCTCGGCGCCACGGCTCCCGAGTACATTTCCAGCAGCAAGTTCCAAATCTACTGGACATTCGACGGGACCGATCCCGCGCTGCCGGGCTCCACCACACGGATCGCCGGCAGCCCGTTTAGCGGGACTTACAATGGCACGCAGCTTCCCATCACGTATGCCGGCTACGGAACGAATCCCACGGCTTCCATCCGGGTGAAGGCAGTGGGGATCGACCACCAGCTTTACGCCGACTCGGATGAACAGGTCATCACGCTTGGCATCGACCCGATCAAGCTTCCCAACGTTACGTTCTCTGTGGCCGACCAGACGGTGGTGATGACTCCGGTGGCTGACAGTATGCGTCTGCCGTTCAACACCCGGATCTTCTATACGGCCGATGGCACCGACCCGGGCGACACCAGTGGAGAACCCGCATCCGCCTCCGCGCTGCCCTATGCCTCCGCCATCAACTCTCCCGCCAACCTGACGGAGTATAACGCCCGGCTCTATCCCCCAACGGTCTACAAGCTGTGGTTCACGACCGGCGATCGCGGCGCGGTGGGAACCGGGACGACCCCCGACGGCTTTTACTTCGCAACGACCAGCGGCGGCAATACGCTCTATCAGTTCGACGATGCCACGGGCAACAGCATCATCCGGAGTTCGGAGTGTATGTACCCGCCTGCGTCCATCGCGTATATGGCCGGCACCGGTCGTGTGTATTACATCGAAAAGGCGCCGTCCTCATGGAATCTCGGACGCTATGATCTCGCCACCGGCACGCACAGTCCCTCGGGTCAGCTCACTGCGGCCGGGCTCGACTATACTCCGGCCACTCAGCCAAAAAATCTCGTCGGCTACAACAGCAGCCTCTACTATATCGCTGAGGATACCGATGACCTCGTGCGTGTGGATTTGAATACCGACGGGACCATCCGGGCGCAGTATAAATTCGCAGACGTTGCGGAGGATCTCATTGCCTTCCACTCTGTCGGTGACGTGGCTGCAGACGCCAGCGGCACGCTCTACATCTCCTCGCAAAACGCCTGGGCGACCTACAACCTGAAGTCCCTCACGGGCTTTACGGTGCCTGTGACCAATCCTTCGTGGGTTTGGGCGGGTCTTGTTACCGGAAATTCGGGACAGATTTTCGGGGTGCGCGACACCGAGCCTGGCAAATTTTACGTTGTCAATCCGGCCACAGGCGCCGGCGGATCGCCTGTCGACTTCAGCCCGCCCCGCAGTTTCGATGACTTTGGCGGTCCTCTTTCCAACATTCCGTTCCAGTTGCCCCCTGGTCACTTTGCGCTGACGCCCGGCACGGATGACATTCTCCGCCTCAACCTGGACAGCGGACGCCAGCACATTTTCGCCTCCAATATCGGCATGCTGCCGACGGCGCTGGCCGCCGACAATGCGAATGGAATGCTCTACGTCTCCGGACCGGATCCCTCGGACCCCACGGATGTGACCCTGAAGCGGGTTTCCATCGCGACCGGCGAGATCGTCACGATGGGGAATCTTGCGGACATCAGTCTGCCGTTCCGCCCGTCCGGCCCGCCCTATGCCATGACCTGGTTCTCAGGGTCTCTCTATTATATCGCACCGGGCACTTCCGAATTGATCAAGGTGGTCATCGACAACAACTCTCTGGTCACCCAGGTCCGGATTTCTGAAATTCTGGACGGTGTCTCCATTCACCCGATTCTGGGCACTGTGGACGCGCTCACCATTGGCCCGGACGGGCAGCTCTATGTGGGCAGCAGCGACCACCACATGCTCATCTCGTATGACATCGCCAACGGCAGCGGATTCAACGTCATCAAGAGCACGCCGAACTCCTCCTACAAAGCCATCACTTACCGCGCTGACCAGCAGATGTTCGGCGTGCCGGCCACTGACAGCTCCACGGCCAGACAGCTTTTTAAAGTGGATGACAACACGGGCGCCCAGACGTTCTCCAGAAACGTCATTCCCGCCGTAGAGATCACTGACATCACCGGATTGTTCGATGGAGCTCCGACTCCCGTAAACTCCGAGTATTTCGCCGTCGATGGCACCACCTCCCGGATCTATCGTTTCGATCCCACCACGGGCCAAAACAACGTCCTCACTTCCGCAGCGCCCTACGCTCTCGGGGCCGTCGCTTACGATGGTGAGAATCAGCGGGTCTACTATGTGGAGCGCAACGGCACGCGGATTGGAGCATTCACGATCGCCACGAACACCCATTCCGTGGTCGGGAACGTGAACAGTTCCAGCCTCTCCACTCCGGTTTCGTCATCTCCGGAGAACCTCACGTACTTCAACGGCTCCCTGTATTTTGTGCCGCCAAACTCGGACGATTTGATGCGTATCGACCTGAACCAGTCGAACGCGATCGCTGATCAGTGGAAAGAGGCGGACATCAACGGCAACACTCCGTTCTCATCGGTCGGTGACCTCGCAGTGGACAGCGCCGGTATTCTTTATCTGTCGACACCTGGCACCTTCGCGAAGTTCGACATGAAGACGCTTTCCGGATACACAGTGATCCAAAGCGGTCTCCCCTCGTATTATGACGCGCTGTTCAGCGCGGGCGGCACGAGCCTCTACGGCATTACCGCCGCGGCCCCGCGGGAAATTCTGGCGGTGAACATGACCGATGGCACGACGACGGGCATTGCCTCGACATCGCCGGCCAAAAACTTTGTCGATGCCGCCTCCGGACAGGGGCGCGTGTATGTGACCCCGGCGGGAGGCGTCAACTATGCCTCGGCCACCGGAAAGGGTGCCATCTACAGCATCAATCTCACCACGGGCAGTCTGCGGCCCGTGACGGCGAGCTGCCCCGTCAACCCGGAGGCCGTCGCCTGCGACAGCGACAACAATTTGATCTTCTACACGGAGGCCGGCGCTTCGGGTTCGAACATCGGGCTCTACAAGTATGATCTGAGCGCCCAGCGCCACACATTCGTAGGAAATCTGGGTGCTTCGGGCCTGGGATACACGATCAGTTCCTCGCCCCGCAACCTGGTCTATTTTGCCGGCAGCCTCTACTGCATTCCGTCCGGAGACGATCTTGTGCGCCTCAACTTTGCGGCCGGTGCCCTTTCCTCTCTGACCAAGTTTGCCGACATCACCGGCGACACCCGCACCATCGGCAATGCCGGTGCCTTCGCGGTGGATAATACGGGCATCGCGTGGGTCAGCAGTGATTCGTTCAACCTCCTCGGCAAGTTCAACTTCTACACCCGCAACAGCTATGTGGATGTGAACACGACCACGGACCGGATGACCGGTCTCGCTTTTTCACCGTCCAACCAACTCTACGGCACTCACAATTCCAGTCCGTCGGTGCTGCAGTCGGTGGCTCAGGCCGACGGGGCTCTGTCGAGCCCGGTGAATACCACGCCTTCGCTCAATATCCGCGACATTTCCGGGACGAATTCCCGTCCGCGTCCTCCGCTGCCTGAGTGCTACGCCGTGGGTGGAAACAACACGAACATTTACCAGTTCGATCCCGTCACCGGCGTTACCTATATCGTCACCTCCAGTGCGCCGTTCAATCTCAGCGCTCTTGCCCGTGATCCGGTGAACAACGTCCTCTTCTACATTGAAAACGTACCCTCCGGCTGGAGACTCGGGCGCTACACCGTCTCCACCAATACGCACCAGATCATTGCCACAGTCGGAAACGGAACGTGGAACTATCCGGTGGTCACCCGTCCGGAAAACCTGTTCTACTACGACGGTCAGCTTTATTACATCGTGACCGGTTCTGACGACCTGGTGCAGATCGGTCTCAACGCCGGTGCCACGGCGGTGACGGGCGTTACCAAGGTTTCGGACATCACGGATGATACGATCAATCTCGGCACCGTGGGTGACGTGGCGGTGGACAGCAGCGGCCGCGCATGGGTCGGCACGGGGAACTCGGTGGTCGGGCAGTTCAGCATGATCACGCTGTCCGGCTACGTCCAGCTCTCCTCGGCCCAGCCGAACTACAACTCCCTCATCTTCACCTCCAGCGGCACCTTCTACGGCAGCCATTCCGGCGGGGATACCAAAGTGTATTCCGTGAATCCCTCCACCGGTGGCGCCACACTCGCCGCCGATACCTTCCCGCCCGTTACGTTCTGGGACATGGCCGGGAATGAAGCCAGCGTTCCCTATTCGAAGTCGAATTCCCTGTGGGCGATCTCTGAAAACAACGGCCGTCTCGGCGAATTCCTGAACTGGAATCTTCCGAATGTTTCCGCCCGCAACTACGGCGTCATGAAGTATCTGAGCGGGGGCATCCCCACCTCCTTCTCCGGTGAAGTGCAGGTGGAGGCCCTCGCGATCACCGAGGGCGGCACCGGCTACATCGTGCGGAACGTGCCCACACTCGTCAACGGCGTCACCTACAAACGCGCCCTCTTCTCCTTTGAGACCAGCGCACTGGTCTACAGTGCTACGCCGACGACACCTGTCGCGACCTTCATCGGTGACCTTGAGGCCCCTCTCTCCGCTCTCGGGCCGGTGGGGGAAACCACCGATGTCGACCACATCTATGGCGTGGCCATTGGTCCGGATCAGCGCCTCTGGATGCTCTACTCTGAAGGGAACGCATCCACGACGGACTATCTCCTCCGCATCAATTCCTTCTCCACCAACGCGAACGGGTCTCTCAACAACGTGTCCATCATTGGAGCGCTCACGGGCGCCGGTGAATCCGTCACCAGCGGTCAGGACATGGTATTCAGCGGCAATACACTCTATGTTGCCGACGATGCCGATGACAAGATCTACGCGGTCAATCCCTCCACGGCGACCATCACCGGAGTGATGAGTTCCGAGGCCAATTCCATGTATGAAGGCATGACTCTGTTCCCGCAGACGGGGGAAGTGGTCGTCGCCAACACGGAAAGCGGCAACAGTATCGCGGAAACCATCCGCCGGGTGCGGCCCGGTGCCAACAATGACGTGACGCGGTTCAATTACCTCTCGCTTTCGGGCAGCACCATTCAGGACGTGGAGGCTCTTTCATTCTCCAGCGGCACGGTCACCGGAGGAACGACCCCGCCGGCCCCCTACTACGCGGTGAACCGCACAGGCAGCATCTACACCGTGGATCCGCAGAATGGTCTGACCACTATTCTTTCCGCCTCCGCTCCGTTCGCTCTGGATGCCATCGCCTTCGACGGTGCCAACGGAGTGCTTTATTATGTGCAGAACAGCGACAGCACGATGCAGCTGGGCAAATACACTCTCGCCACGGGAGTGCACACCGTGCTGGGTGATCTGAAGACCGCCGGGACCTATCACCCGGTCACGCACCCGCAGCACCTGATCTACTACTACGGCGACCTCTTCTATATCTCCGGCACCGGAGCGGGGCAGACTTATCTGGTGAAGGTGATGCTTTCACCCACGGCCATCACTGCGCAGGACACCGTCACCCGTCTTTCGAACAGCGCCAGTTGGACCGTTACCGCCGCCGCCCTCGATGACGCCGGCCTCATCTTCTTCCGCGAGGGAACGAATCTGCGCTCCTACG
>DATAIE010001129.1:0-1740 GCA_036262875.1 Verrucomicrobiales bacterium | reverse complement strand
GATTGGCCAGGCAGTGGGGACTGGAAGACTACGGTCAGTTTCAGCAGTGGGTCTATTCGCTGCCGGAGGGAGAGGATCGCAAAACAGGAGAAAGAATGCTGGTGGTGATCAAACCCTCATGAAAGCGACCGTCTTCATCGTTGCTCTCGCTGGCGGAGTGGTCGCCGGGTTTCTCCTGCCTGTGCCTTTGCAGGAGGCTCGACCTGACAGAAATGAGTCGGTGCGGGAGGAAACCCCGTTCTCTCCGGCGAAGGAATGGCAGGCCGCGATGAGTGTTCCTTCCTCCGCGGCCCGTTTCGCGAGGCTGTCGGCGGTGCTGGCGAGGACCGGCGCCGCCGGTTTGCCCGGCTTGCTGCAAGGCGTGCTCACCCGCCCGCCGCTCCGGGACATGGTGCTGCGCCGCTGGCTGGAATGCGACCGTCCCGGCTTGTTGGCGTGGCTGGAGCAACAGCATGGAGCAGTGGGGACGAACCGAAGATATTTTGAGGACGCCTTTGCCACGGTGACCGAACTGATCGCTCAGCAGGATCCCGCGGATGCGCTGGCGGCGGCCAAAACCTGGGCTTTCCTTAGCGGGGAGACGCGCCGACGCTGCGCAGGTCTGGCGCTGCATGCCGCCTTCGACTCGAATCCGTCCGAGGGGCTCAAACTGTTCTCTTCAAACGGCGATCCCGATGTGCGGGTGGGAACGGGCTGGATCGCACGCCACTCCGCCGAGGCACAAAAGATCATTCCTCAGATGCCGGTGGGGCTCGCGCGCGGGGAGGCGGTCAACCAGATGATCTCCCTCCTGCGCCCCTCCGATCCCGCGGCAGCTGTGCAATTCGTCGCGCAGTTTCCTCTGATGCACCGGCCGGTGGAGGCATCGAACGGCGGACCGCAAACCTATCCGCAGGCCGGCCTTTATGCCGATTGGGTCCGCAAAGACCGCCAGGCGGTCATTGATTACGCTAATGACCATGCCACCGGCCATTTGCGGGCCGGGCTTCTGGCCGCGGTGAGCAAGGTCATCGGAGCGGAGAATCCGTCTCTCGCCCTCAATTGGACGCGGGAGAATCTCAGTGGCGATGCCCGGAAAAATGCCGTGTGCGGTATTTTCAGTGATCTGGCGGGACGGGACCCTGCGGCTGCGATTGCCCTCATCGATTCCGCTTCCGGCGCCAGCCGGGGCTCTGCGCTGGAAGGGGTGGTGAGGGCGCGGGCCTCTGCCGCTCCCGCGGAGACGCTGGGCTCCTACCTGGCCATGCCGGCGTCCGCCACGCGTGATGAACTCATCCGCGACACCGTCGGTCATGTGTTTATGGGAGGCCTGCGGGAGGCCGAGTTTAAAACATGGCTCGCCGCCCTTCCTCCGGCACAGGCGGAAGAGGTGCGCCGGCTTTCCAAACCGTCACTGAAAGGCGCGTGAGTCGCGCCGCCGGCGAACCGGTTAGATGCCTTTTCCGGACGGCCCTCTGCGGATGAGGCGGAGCTGATCGGAGACGAGAATCGGTTCGGCGAAGAGCGGCTTCGTTTCGGCGATCTGTTCCTCGATGCGTTTGATCTCGGCCCGTCGCATTTTGGTGTCCGGCAGCCGTTTGAGACGGGCGATGTCGGAGTTAAGGACGGCGTCCATTTGAAACGCGGCTTTGGCAGCCAGCTCACGCATCCGGATTTCCGCGCGCTGATTGAGACTCCGCATCATGCCGGGCACGATGTTGTGCAGCGGGCGGGCATTGTTGCGGATCCATTCGCGGCGGC
>DATAIE010001128.1:0-3359 GCA_036262875.1 Verrucomicrobiales bacterium | reverse complement strand
CGGGACTCCACCGCAATATATGTCAGGGTGAAGCACCAAACCAGGAGGCACAGGACAAGAATCAGCGGGTTTTGTATTTTTCGACTTCCGGCCGGAATGGCGGCGACAGAGCGCACGGCAAAATAGGAGATCAGGCCGGTGGCGGCGGCAATCCATACCGCCCACGAGGCATAGGTTTCCAATCCGTTCGTAAACTCTTCATAGCGCCCGCGAGCGAGGAAATTACGGACTCCCAATGGAAGAAGCCATGCTGCCAAAAAGGCGGCAACCCGCACGGGCGCACAGATGGCCCATCCACAACCGTATCCCGCCGCTTCCCACGAAGAACCCGGGAAACGCCGGTTCCGGTCACGGAATCCGACTTTCACACTCCCGGGCAGCTCGGGGTTCGTTTGCCGGATTTGAGCAGGCACAGGGGAGCCCGCCGGCTGAACGGGTACGGATGATCCCCGGGCAGCACCGGGAGGAATCGGCGGTGGAGTGACCGGTCCGGCGGCCACGCGGTCGAGAGCCGTGCGCACTTCACCGGCGGCCTGAAACCGGCGCGTGCGCTCCTTTTCGAGGGTCCGGAACACAATATGGTCCAGTCTTGGATCAACGCCGGATTTCTCGGATGGTGCGGGGAACCGGCCCAGAGGCAGGCCTCCGGTGAGAAGCTCATAGAAGACGACGCCGAGAGAGTAGATATCGGCGCGGTGATCCACGTCCTGCGGTGTCTCGATCTGTTCCGGCGCCATGTAGGCGGCGGTGCCCAGCCGCGCCCCGGCCTGAGTCAGAGTGCAGGGAGAATTGGCACCGCCCAGTTTGGCGAGCCCGAAATCGGCAATTTTCACAGCACCTGACGCATCGAGCAGGATGTTCTCCGGCTTGATATCGCGGTGCAGGACCCCTTTTTCGTGAGCGTACTGCAGGGCATCGCAAAGCCTCGGAATGATGGTTAGCGCCTCCCTTGCCGAAAGGCCGCCCGTGCGCTGCACCTGGCGAAGGGTAACGCCGTCCACAAACTCCATAATGAGCCAGCACAGCGGCGGCTCACCGGTGGTTTGCCCCACATCATAGACCTGCACGATGTGAGGGTGATTGAGCCTGGCAAGTGCCCGCGCCTCACGGGTAAAGCGTTCGACCCACGCCGGATTGCGGGCCAGTTCCGGCGGCAGAATCTTGAGCGCAACGATGCGGTCAAGATTCGGCTGACGGACCTTATAGACCCGCCCCATGCCTCCCGCGCCGATGGGCGCAAGGATCTCAAACTGGGGAAAGGACCGGCGCAGGGTTTCCAAATCCAGCGGTGCACCAAAAGGGTCCGCGGCCGTGCCGGCCTCGGAATCCATGCCGGCGGCATCGATGAGACAGGCCGGGCACAAGCCGTGAAGCACTCCCTCGGGGAGCGCGGCACGGCAGCGGGGACAACTGACAACAGGAGGAGGAATCATGGCGTCTTCCCGGGTATCCTGATGCAATCGCGGGGAAGTGTTACAAACTTATTTCGCTTTACCGCGCCAGACGCGCCAGCATTCAAGAAACCCTTCCGCGAAGTCCTCCGGACGGGCCACGCTCCACGCATCGATTTCGGAGGGACGGAACCAGTCGCCGGTCTCAATCTCGGCGGCGGGCCAGCGCAGTTTGCCATCGTAGCGAAGGGTGAAAAACTCCACGAATTCCCATCCGGTGCCCGCACAGGCGGGCACGCTGCCGGCGTGCGTCAGGCTTTCAGGCGCAGCAGCGATTCCCAGTTCCTCCTCCAGTTCGCGCACGGCACACGGGAGGTAATCCTCTCCGGCATCGAGATGCCCGGCGGCGCTGCTGTCCCACCTGCCTGGCATTTTGTCTTTGAGATGGCTCCGGAGCTGGAGGAACACTTCTCCGTCTGCATTCAGGACGAAGATATGCACGGCACGGTGCAGCCAGTTGTTGGCATGAACTTCGCTCCGGTGCGCCTGACGCACCACTTGATTCCGGTCATCGACGACATCGAACAGTTCGTCGTCCCTCTGCGCCACGCCTTTGAGACTGTGAGGGTCCAGCGAATTGGTTAGCGAAAGCCACTGGGGGAGCGTCAGCTCCTGGCCCCGGGCCATGGGCGAAATACCGGATTCCGCCGCCAATTCATCCCAGGACTTCGCGTGCGGTGGCAGAAGGTTCTTCAGCATTTTACGGCGCTGGGAAAAGCCGGAGGCGAGAAGTTTGTCGAAGAGGTCGTCGTCAAAAGCGGGCAGTTCGGCACGCGGGCGGGGCGTCATCCGGATCACGCCGCTGTCCACCTTCGGGCGCGGCACAAAAATGTCAGGCGGCAGTTTCCGGAGCATTTCCACGCGCCACCGGACCTGAGCCCGCACGCTGAGCTGACCGTAAGAGGAAGTGCCAGGAGCAGCACTGAGGCGGTCACACACTTCTTTTTGCAGGGTGAAAACCGCACAGCGGACGGGACTTGGATTATGCATCCAGCGGCGCACGATTTCCGTGCCCACCGAGTAAGGAAGCGCACCGATGACTTTGAGCGGCTGCGTTTTGAAGAAGGGACGCAGATCGAATGTGAGCGCATCCCCGTGCAGGACGGTCACGCCAGGACAGGAGCCGAACTTCTTTCTGACCTCCTCCACGAGCTGGTCATCCTTTTCCAGCAGGATGAGGCGCACGCCTTTCAAGACCAGGTGCTCAGTCAGCGCTCCCATGCCGGGACCAATCTCGATCACTGTATCGCCGGGCTGAATATCGAGCTGATCCACAATCCATGAGGCGACACTGCGGTCGGTCATAAAATTCTGCCCCATCCCCTTCCCCGGCTCGATGCCGCGCTCGTTCAACGACCGCCTCAAATGGCGCTGATCGTCTGTTTTGTACCGTCGGTGATGGCTGGACATGCAAAGAGGATTTGCGGGTGATCAGCAATCCATGCCTCTTTGCGGGTCCGCAACAAGGCAATCCGCCCGGGTCAATAGGCGCGCGGGAAATCTAACCGAAAAGCTTTGCTCGCACGCCCCGCAACCATGCGCCCGCCACCAGTTGGGCTTTGCGCCATTTGGGCAGCCGGTAGCGTTGATCGAAGACCCGGCAGCCGTCTTTTTCGAGGAGATCGAGCGTTTCGCTGTAGATGCGGCGCATCGTCTCTGAAGCCTGCAGGGGAATGCGATCCTCCTCCGTGAGGTCCGCCTGGGCCGCCTCGTAATACTGCCAGGCTCGACCGATCTGCTGCGCCATGAGACGGAGAAAGGCCTCATTCACACGGCCATGGGCGATGTCATCCTCCGTATAGCCTGCGGCGGCCATTTCGTCCTGGGGCAGATAGACGCGCTGTCCGTTTTCCCAATCGCCCTGGATATCCCGGAGGATGTTAGTGATTTGCAGGGCGTAGCCGAGAT
>DATAIE010001127.1:0-4363 GCA_036262875.1 Verrucomicrobiales bacterium | reverse complement strand
TCTCCACCTCTCACTGAAAATCCCGTGGCCACCTTCACGACATCTGTGTCAGGATTCGGTCTGGTCGCGGAGACCACCTCCACCCGCATGACCGACGGAGTATTGACCGAAAAAGAACAGGACCGCCTGCTGGTGGAGCGTTCGCGTGAGGGCGATACCGCAGCATTCGATACCCTGGTCCTCAAGTTCACTCCGAAACTCTATCAACTGGTCTACAACATGACATCCAACCGGGAGGACACATGTGATCTCCTCCAGGATGTCTTCGCCCGCGCCTACCGCAGCCTTAAGCGGTTCCGCGGAGACAGCGGATTTCACACGTGGGTCCATACCATCGCGGTCAATACCACCATCAATTTTCTCAAGCGCCGCAACAACCGCTACACGGTGAGCCTGGATGACATGGACGGTGCCATCCAGCGTGACAAGGACTACATCGAACTGACCGCTACGAGCGATCCCGTCCGCGAGGCCGGGCTCAACGAACTGCAGCAGCAGCTCAATGCGGCCATGCAAAAACTGCCCGAATCCCACCGCGCCGTCGTCGTGATGTTCGACATTCAGGGGATGGCGCACAACGAAATCGGACGCATCATGGGGCTCAGCGCCGGCACGGTGCGCTCACGGCTGCACTATGCCCACCGCCAGCTCCAGGCATTGCTCTCAGATTACCTCAAATGAAAGGAGGCCCCCCCATGGATAAAGAAGAACAGCTTCAGAAACTGCTGCGCCTCAAACGGCATGAACAGCCGCCGGAGGGATTCGCAGAGGAGTTTCTCGAAAAATTCCAGCGCCGTCAGCGCACCGAACTGGTCCGCCGCAGCGCCGTGAGTATTCTCTGGGAACGCAGTCAGGCATGGCTGGAGGGATTGCGCCGGCCGGTGGTGGTCTGGAGTGCGGCGGGAGCCTACGGTGCACTCATGCTGGGCCTGTGGCTGCTGCCGCGTCACTCTCCGTCCAGCGGCAATACCACGGCCATCGTGTTTACCGCTCCGCCAGTCAACGCCCCCACCGTGTCTCACCGGCAGGGCAGTTCTCTGATCAATACGGACGGCGCTCCTGCGCCAGGCAAAAAGCGCCGGACGCCGGATCAGACGCAGGAGAAGGAAAGTTTCATCGGCCCGGAAACGAAGCCGGAAAGCTACACGCCTCCGCCCCTGCGTGAACTCTAGCACTCTCAGGACGCGATGGCGCGCGGGTGGAGCGAAGGCGCTGATCACGGCGCTTTGGCTGCTGATGGGCGCCACTTTTTCCAGAGCGGGCGGAACTCCGAACTGGAACGAGTCGCTGGTGAAACTGGAACGGTGGCCCGCGGGAGCGGACTCCGCTCAAATTTCCGCGGCGTTTTCCGTCGGTCCGGGCGTGCTGGCAACGATTCTTGAGAAGCCGGGAGACTCCGACAGTTACCGGGCGGTGACACCCGGGGGTATCAGCGTGGTCAAGCTCCTGGCGCGCGACGCCGACAGCGGCTTTTCCCTGCTGGCTGCCGCGCCCGGCGAGAACAAGCCATGGCCCGTGATCCCATTGGAGTCGGTTTCCCCGGTGCCACCGCCAGGCACGAGTTTGACGCTGCAGTCCTCAACTCCTGCTCCGGCGAGACTGGCGGGGCGCGATCTGCTGCACCGTTCACGCCTTCTGGAATCTCCGTGGCTGCGGGTGCACCTGCCGCAGGGGACATGGGCGCATGGCACTCCCCTGACGAATCCTGACGGAAGCCTCGCGGGGGTGCTGGCCGGCGAGGTGCTCGACGTCACGGAAGCCGGTCGCATGCTGCCGGTGGCCGCCGTCGCCCACTTTGTGAAACTCTGGAGGGAGCGGCAAACCCTCGCCCGCGCCGTGCTCGGGTTGAAGCTGAGTCCCGCCGCCGCCATTCCCCGCGTGGAGGAATGCGTGGCCGCACTGCCGGCGGAGCGCGCCGGTCTGCAGCCGGGGGATGTTTTATTGCGCATCGGCACCCAGGCCGTGAATGATGCCGCAGACGCTGCGGAAGCCTGTTTTTATCTCCGGGTCGACGAACGGGTCACCCTGTCGGTCCTCCGGGGCACTCAAACGATCGATCTGACGATGATTCCGGTCAGTGCCGCCGGAACGAAACCGGCGGAAAGGAGATGAAGTCCGCCGGCCGTTTTCCCTTTTCCGCGGCTTGATTCGTACCCGGCCCGCTTTCAGATGCAGGCATGTCCTGCGCCGTCGTCATTCCCGCCCGCTTCGCCTCCACCCGGTTTCCGGGAAAACCCCTGCACGTGATCGCCGGGAGGCCGCTCGTGCAGCATGTGTGGGAACGGTGCGGAAAATGCCGCCATGTGGACCGCATCCTGGTGGCGACCGATGATGAGCGCATTGCCGCTGCGGCGCGCGGATTCGGTGCGGAAGTGTGCATGACCTCCCCCGATCACCAGAGCGGCACCGACCGTATCGCCGAAGCCGCCCGGGCGCTTCCTGGCGCGACGCATATCATCAATGTGCAGGGAGACGAGCCGCTCATTTCCCCGGACCTGGTGGATGAACTGGCCGCGAAGATGCAAGCGGATACAGGAATCGGAATGATCACTGCTGTTCATGTCATCGACGACGAAGCGGTTCTCGATAATCCCAACGTCGTGAAATGCGTGCTCAGCCGTGACGGACGGGCGCTCTATTTTTCGCGGAGCCGGATTCCCTATCCGCGCGGCAGGCATCCTGGAATGCAGTACTGGAGACACATGGGAATCTACGGATTCCGGAGGGACTTTCTGGAGCAGTTCGTTCGCTGGGAGCCGAGCCCGCTGGAGGTCACGGAGTCACTGGAGCAATTGCGGGCTCTGGAAAACGGGGCGGCGATTCACGTGGTCATTACGGATCATGACAGTCCCGGCATCGATACGCCGGAGCAGGCGCAGGAGATGGAGACGCGGATGGCGGGACTGCTGCGCGCCCGTCATTGACCCTCGAGGAGGCGAACGCGGAAATACTTCACGGCATCGATCCCGCCGGCGGGTTGCGTGGAGCCGGTCGAGTGTTGATGACCGGGCTGGATGATCTGGAGCCTTACGTTCTCGGTGCCGGAGGTGCGGCTGACAGTGGCGGGGATATCCACCGTTTCCCAGGTGAGCAGGTCTTTTGAGGATTCGATGACCGTGGCTGCGCCGCTGGTAGTGAGGGGGCGATTGAAGGAGATGCTGGTGCCTCCGGCGGCATCAGGCCCGATGGTGTAGCTGTTCGCGATACCGGGCAGGAGAGTGCCGGCGCTGGCGGGAGGGGCGCCTCCCGGCGGAATCAGGTTGCTGGCGGGGATAATCGCCGGCGGGGTGCTGTTGCTGCTCCATGAGAGAGAAACCGCCGCGCCGCCCCATTCCTCGTAGTATTCCATCTTGATGGGAACACGCTGACCGGCGGTGAGGTTCACTTTGGCGGTCCTCATGCCGCTGGTGCCGATGGGCAGCCAGTTGTCGATGACGAGAACGTTGTTCACCCACAGTTTGTATCCGTTGTCACCGGAAATGGTGAAAGTGTACTTTTCAGTGAAATCGGGCACGAGGTCGGCGGTCCAGCGGACGGAGAATTGATCGACCGGGATGGCGGCACCGGGGGAATCCACGCCCCAGTCAAAGTTGATGCCGGAGTCGATGCGGGTCATGAGGGGCACTCCCGTGCCGGGATTGAGACCATCGAAATACTCGCCGTGCACACCGTTGCTCGCGGTGGAGGGCATGGTAGTGACCCACGTAAAGGAAACGGGCGAGGCGAGATCGAGGGTGTCGCGCGCGGTGATCGTCACGTTGTAGGAGGCGGCTGCGGAAAGCGAAATCGTGCCCGCGATGAGGCCCGTGGTGCTGTTGATCGAGAGGCCGGAGGGCAGCCCCGCTGCGGACCATGTGAGAGCCTGACCGTCCGGATCGCTCCCCTGCATTTGCACGGAGACGATGGCTCCGCGCGGGCTGGTTTGATTGCCAGGCGAGGTGACCACCGGGGCGCGGTTTGCCACGGGGGTATAGGTCGCCGGACAGGCGTTGGAAGCCAGGTTGCCATTGCCTCCGCCGTCGAAACACTTTCCGGCGGGGAGAGTAACACTGATACTCCCGGCGGCGGTGGGAGTGACCGTCAGCGTCCAGACTCCGCCCGGGGAGGCGAGCAGCGTGGGGGTGCCATTGGTGACGGTGAAGTCATCGGCGCTCAATCCGTTGACCGTTTCGCTGAAGGTGGCCGTCACGTTGAACGGACCATTGACGGGACCGGAGGGGCCGGAGAGGACCACGGAGGGAGGTGTCGCGTCCCCGGTGCCAAGAGGCATGAAAGCGGTGGTGGGAATCACTTCTCCGGCCTGATGAGTGCTGGACCAGTTCAACGAAATGCCGGCTCCTCCCCATTCTTCATAGTATTCCAC
>DATAIE010001126.1:0-5054 GCA_036262875.1 Verrucomicrobiales bacterium | reverse complement strand
GAAACTGGCGTCACGGTCCGCGACAATCCCGTCGGAGTTGGGGCGTCACGCCATGCCCGCAGGGGATATGCCACCGGCGTCGTTCCCGATGCCGAAAAAGCCGGAGGGTGCGTCCCGCGATCCAAAGGAGCAGGGATCGCCTGAGGATGCGGAAAAAGCGGCGCGTCTTGAGAAAGAGGCCCGTCTCCGCACGGAGGGAAAACTGCATCAGTTTCAAACGCGCCTCCATTTGACTCCCGCGCAGGCAGCCATCGCGCAGGCCGCATTGCAGCGGGCCCAGGATGAAAAAAAGGAGGCGCGGGCCTCGACTGCTCCGGGGGAAAAAATGTCGATGGCCGCCGTGAGCCGGATGTTCCGCGCCGACGCCGCTGCCGCGGAGACAGTGCGCGCCAGTTTGAACGCTGAACAGCAGTTGGAACTGGACAAAATGCAGCAGGAGGAACGCGTGGACCGTGCAGAGCAGTATGCCAATCAACGCATGGCCAAACTCGACAGCGTGCTCAAGCTCAGCGATGAACAGAAGGACAGCGTCCACGCGATCATCGGAAAGCAGGGATACAATTACGATCCTCATTCCCGGCCTGCCGGAGATCCTGCGCTCACAGGCAATGCGATGCAGGAGATGGCCGCCGCAGAGCGTGCGGCGCTGGCGGAGGTGCTCGATGCTGAGCAACTCCGGGTGTATGATGAATTCAATGCGGGCCAGGCCCCCGGAAGTCATTGAGAATTTAAACCGCTCTAAACGCCGTGCTCCCGTCCCGCTGACCTGTGCAAAATCCGGCGCTCCAGGCTCTGACTGCAGGTGCCTGACGTGCAGGAGCCCGGCCGCCTCCGGACAGCGATGACCTGCCAGGATCCGGCTCGGCGGCGCAGTTCATTCCGGAGGAGTATAGAAAACCTTTTTACGGTCGCAGGCATTGAATTCGCTAACTATTTTACTCACCCAGGCCTTATCCGTATCAGAGGCCTTCAACGTCAGCGGAGTCTTAAGCAGCTTTTCGGGCAGGCAGCGCCGCAGACACTCAAGGCATGAACGAATGATATTCTCCCGTGGATAGCTGTATCTTTTGGGCACGGAAAACCTGGTAACATCCATGGTCAGTTCCAAAGCCGCCCGGGGATCCCCAATGTCGCTGGCGGAAAAACGCACTCCGCAGACGGAAGCGAGGTTCAAGTTTTCGGTGGCCTTCGCGGGATTGTTCGTCGGCGGGACATTCGCCGCCGAAATGAGACCGATGGCCGTCGCCATGCCGGTGTGGGAAGACCAGTCATGGCAGGTCACGGAGGAGATGGTGATTTCTCCTGATCCAAGACCATCGAGAGGCTGATACGTGACGGTCAACGACGATTCTCCGGCCGGCAGGGGTTGAGCCAGAGCGAACAGAGCAGCGATGCGGATGCGAAACGTCATGCAGAAACGAAAACCCAATCTGAGGCATCCGCCAGGAATATGTACAGAGAGCAGGACGGACTGCTCCGGGAAGAGATGTGGCATACCGATTCGTCTTGTCGCCCGCTGGAACCTCCCCACGATGGGGGCACCGGAAACTCACCCAGCGATGCTCAAAAATCCCTTCCACCGAACGATGCCGGTGCCGCCGTTGCCCCTGCCGCCGCCGACATTGAAGGAGCGGGTGCATTCGTTTTGGGAGTGGTACCGCGGGGCGGCGGCACGGTTTGCGGCGATGCTCGAAGGCAGGCAGGGAGCGGCCCTGCAGACGGAGGTGGCTGCGAAGGTGGACGCGCTGTTGCCGGGAATGGCGTGGGCCTTTGGGCCGGGTGCAGAGAGCGGGGGACACAGTTTCACGCTCACGCCGGAGGGCAATGCAGACAGGCGCTTCATCGCGGCGCACTGGCGGCAGCAGGCGCCGGCGCTGGAAAAGTGGACGTTCCATGCCTCGCGCCAGCCATCGGAGTTGCACCGCAGGGACCACTGTATTGAAATGGGCGGTCTGAAATTCGCGGCGGATGCCATTTGGCTGGTGCCGCGGGTGAATGAATCGCTGTGCCGGGTGGACCTTGCGGTGTGGCATCCTCTGTTTGACCGCATCCCGGCACCGGTGCAGGAGAATGTCACTCTTCTCTGGCTTGAGGAAATGCTGGGGGAGGATGCTGTCTCGAACTGGATAGGCGACACCACTGCCGGCGACCGGCTCACGGAGGCCATGCCGCTCACAGAACTGCCGGAATACCTGGCGGAATTGCAGAGCAGACGCGGCTGGAAAAAGCCGCCGCCGCACCAGTCGTATTGTCTTTACCGGATGCCGGAATCCAGTCCGCATTCCGCCATGCTGCGGGGCGATATCGTGGGCGGAAATTCCTGTCATATAGACCTGGTGCGCAGCTACCCGCTGGCCACCAATCCGCTGGAGGCATTTGGCGCGGAGTATATGATGCTGGCGTTTCCCACCTCTCTGCTGCCGCGCGGCGTGGAGGTGGACCACCGCGGTCTGCTGGAGGACGCCCTCTCCGCCGCTCTGGTGGCGGAAGCCTCCGGCACCGTGCTCGGCGGCGCCCTGGGAACGAAATATACGTATATCGACCTGCTCCTGTATGACGCGGAAAACTCCCGCCGGCTGGTGCGGAAAGTCATGGCCGGCACCTATACCGCCGCCACCTTCCGGCTGTTGCCTTTTGTGGACCGGTAGCGCCGGAAATCAGCTGCCATCATGACCTCCCCGGCCACGCGGGTTCAACCCGCGGCGCATCCCGGTGCGACCAGGCGGCTTCCAGTTCGGAGCCGCCTGTTTCCAGGCTCCGCATCCTCCGCGAGATCAACGCACAGAGCCTCCGTCTTAACTGCCGGATTCTGTCCGCCTCCTGCGCCTTCGCAAACCCGATGGCCCGCCACCCGTTCTCCAGCACCAGATACAGGATACGCACCTTTCCTCCCGCAAAACAGAGGTCCACATGATTCAGCGGCCCGGTCTGCCCATGCAGCCGCAGATGCACCTCCTGCACTTTGGTCAGATCGTTCCAGAGAAACCGCCGCCCGCCCTGACGGGTCACTCCTTGTTCGTCCATCTCCCGCGCCGCCAGGAAATACTCCCGCAGCACCAGCAGCAGCCACGGCGTCATGAAAAGCGCCGGCACGCCCAACTGCACCAGCAGCCCCGCATGCCGTGTGGACAGCGCGATCACCAGGCAGAAAAAGCCCAGCATTCCGCCCACGATCCCATGCCGGATATAAAACGAGCGTTTGAAGCGGAGCTGAATGGAAGACATAACCGGCTGAGACCCTCACAACAAAGGCCGCACCTCCGAAAACGAAATCGGAAATCGCTCACCTGTTCATGTTTGAGACAGACACATTGTCTGTTAGGGATCGGCCACCGGTGCGGTCACGCGCCAGTCTCCTGAGCAACCGGCGGAAAGTCGGTTGCGCGGCAGCCTCCGAACAGATGTTACCTATGTCTCCGGTCTATACAAGGAGCCTGGGGGCCACCCTCCGCAGTTCCCGGAAATGCTTTCCTGCAGGCCAATTCCGCTCCTCGCGTTTCCGCCTTATCAGAGGTTGCACACGCCGTGAATAACTCTCTCATCCCCGCATGCCGGAAGCCACAGTCCTTAAGGCCCTGTGCAGAAGTGAGCAAAGGCAGGTGCCCCCGGGGAGCCGCTCCGCCGGAATCACCTGCATGCCATTCTCGCTGGGCACTGCTCATAAAGCCACCTAACGAAAATTCCGGAGTGGAATCACTCATCCGAAATGAAAACTCGCGGTGAAATTATCCAGTTGGCTTACGCCGACCTTGTCGGTGAGGTCTTCCTTCGCCTTCGAAACAATTTTTTCAGCAGCCATGACCAGTTGATCGACATCGGCGACGCCTTGCACAATATCGGACAGATTTTGATGGGCGATCATGCGTGCCTTGAAGACCGTGAATACCGGAGGCTGTATCTCCAACCCTACGACTCGGTGTGGGGTTCAAAATGGCTGGCACTTGAAGCCTTTCTGGACGCGCGGATCGAGTTTCACTCCCGGGAATGAGAGAATTTCTCCGATCTTCGCCGCTGGAGTAACCCGGGGCCACCCGATGACCCGCATGATGGCTGTTTATTATCGAGTTGTGGGCGGCGGCGCTGCGCTGTTCTCAGCCGAAGGGTCACACAAACTTGCCTTGCGCACTCACCGCGGATAGAACGTCTTAAAATCCTCCACGGAGACGGGGTGCAATGCATCGCTTCCTCCCGGGTAGGCTCCGGGGCCGCCGGTGGGTGTGCGACTGGTGTTAGGATTGATTTCGATATTGTCCAGAAGTGCCTGATAATCCTTCGGGCTGTAGCCCTCTGCGGCGACATCCGAGATCAGCCGTTGCAGAAAGGGACCGTGCCAGAGGCGCTCGTCGCGACCGGTACCATGGATGACGGCATTTCCGTGCCAGAGGTATTCGGTGCCGGCCACGGTGAAGACACCCATAGGCGCGGCGGGCATGGAGGAAATATGGCTGGATACCGGGGTCTGCTCCAGCATGGCCATAAAGAGTTTTGAGGAGCGCGGGCCCAGCACGAAGGGCCCGTTGCCGGTCCTTGACGAAAACACGTTAAACCGCACTGTTGCCGCCGGCCCGGTGTCCGGATTGAACGGCTTGCGGGAGAGATAAGCGTCGGGACGCTCAGGCGTAGAGCATGCGGGCAGGACGCAGGCGGCGAGCAGGCAACGCAGGATTTTCATGGCGGACGTTGCTCCTTAGAGAAAATCTCGTGCGGTGCAACGACGGCGTACAGGCGGCGGAATCGCGGATAATTCCTTGTGAATCGTTCCACGACGGTTCCATTTACCCTATGTCCTTATCGAGCAATTTTCCATTCCCCTGTTTCAGTGTTCCGGGAGACCGGGTGGAGGCTGAGCTTGCCCGCCTGCGCCAATGACTGAGCTTGCCCGCCTGCGCCAATCGCTGGCCGGGAGTGGATCGGTGCCCGTCATCATTGGGGACAGGGAAAGTGCGGAACGAGTGGTGGAGGTCTGGGAGGAGTCCTTTGATCTCCAGGAGGAACTTTCTGCGGCGGAGGGGTTCTCGCCGGCGGCATGGTTTGCAGAGCGTCGTGAGGAAGAG
>DATAIE010001125.1:0-5008 GCA_036262875.1 Verrucomicrobiales bacterium | reverse complement strand
CCATGCTCTGTCTTCAGTTTTTCAGCACGGCTCATGGGAATCTTGAGCACGATGCTCAGATCATTGGAAATATGATCTCCTCCTACACCGACCGACCCGCTGGCCGCGATAGCGCCGTCATCGTAAACGACGTAATCCGTGGTACCACCGCCGATGTCGAGCAGCAGAGCGCCCTGCTCCCGGGCCTCCCGGTTCAACACGACCTGAGCCGCCGCGATGGGGCTGAAAACCACGTCCTCCACCTCCAAGGGAAACTCCCGCAGGCACCGCACGGTATTCTGCACGCGGCTGCGAATGCCGTGGACGATGTGATAGTCCGCCTCGAGCTTTTTGCCCAGCATCCCCACGGGATTCAGGACTTTCTCCTGCCCGTCCACCCAGTAGTGCCGGATGATGCGGTGCAGGAAAATATTGTCAGGAGGAATGGCCACGTTGCTGGCCTGCTCCTTCACTTCCTCGATATCATCCTCGGTGATCTCGCTTTGATCATCCGGAATGCGCAGGAGGCCGCGGTTGTTGCAGCTCTCGATGTGCGGGCCCGTAATGGCGAGCCACACCTTGCGGATCATGATATCACTGCGGTCCTCGGCGCGCACCAGTGCATCCTGAAGACAGGTCTGCGCGGTATCGAAATCGACGATCTCTCCTTTTCTCACCCCGCGCGACGGTGCCTGGCCCACTCCGAGGATCTTGATGGAACCGTCGCTGCGTGCGTCCCCCACCACCACACAGATCTTGCTGGTGCCGATTTCGAGTCCGACGTAGATGTTCGACCTTGCCATGAAGGGGAGCGGGTTATTTGCCGCGGAGGATGGTTTTGATGTCTTTGTCCTGCCGGGCAGCCGGAGCCGGTTTGGCGGGACGGGGAGATTCGGCGGGTTTCGTCCGGGATGAGGACCCGGCATTGAACGAAATGTTTTTGGGATGAGCGAGCGGCACGGCGGTGCCCGGGGGTGGCGCCTCTGCCGCAGCAGTCAACTGCGGGAAGAAAGTAACGGGCACGTTGCGCTGCATTTGCAGATTCACCGTGGCCACATTGAGGCGGTTCGCGCGGGCCGTGGAAAGGATAAACTCCAGCCGGTCCAGTTGAGCCTCGAGTTTCGCCGGATGAAACGTATAATTCGCACCGGACTCCATCGCTGCGTTCAGCGTCCAGGAGTTCGGAATGTCGATCGTATTCACGCTGCACGGCACCGGCCACTGCCGGGCGCTGAATTGCTCCAGGAGCGAAAGCGCGGCTTTGACGGAAGGGGAGTTCATCGGGCGGCCCATCGTGATCACCCGCTCGTCCACCGCATTGATCACCGGAAGCGACATGTATTCATTGAGATGCTCCTCGCATTTGAAGGCCACTCCATCTTTGTCGAGGAAGAGGCGCCGTTCGCGGCTGATGTTAGTGCCATCACTCTGGCGGTCGCTGCTGACACTGGTGATCCACGCCACCGGCAGACGCTCCTCCATCTGAATGGAAAAATGATCCGGCAACCGGCGGACGACATGCACCTCCTTCACCCGCGGCAGAGCGAGCAGTTTGGTGCGAACGCTGGTGAGGTCCACCTCCATGAGATTCATATCCCCGCGGAGCCCCGCCGCGGCTGCCGCCTGCTGCGCCGGGATGCCGCCATTGGTATGATACTCAAACCTTCCCACGGCAAACTCCGGATTGCTCCGAAACGACTGCTTCCACACTGAGCGGGCATAAACGATGGCCCCCACCGCCGCCACCGCAATGACACCCCATCGCACAAACGAGGCGGTCCTCGCCTTGCGGCGCTGCCGCATTTCTTTGCGCGACATGGGCACCTTCACCGCCAGGCGCGAGTCCCGCTCCCGGTTGCGAAACCGGGTATTCTCCTTTTGGCGGGGGCGTTTGCGCTGGAGGAAGGACAGGTTCATCTGCGGGTCACCGCGGAGTATTCAGAGAGAGTTCCAAAATGCGGGCACAGAGTGCCGGATACATGATGCCCGCCGCGCGGGCGGCCTTGGGCAGCAGACTGGTGGCCGTCATGCCGGGAATGGTATTCACTTCAAGGACGTAAGGCCGGTCGTCTCCATCGAGCAGCACATCCACGCGGCTGTAGACTTCCACGCCGAGCGCCTTGTGCGCCGCCATCGCGGCGTCCTGCACGGCTTTTGTGGTTTCCGGACTGAGGTCGGCGGGGCAGAAGTAATCGCTGCCGCCCTGCCCTGTCAGCCAGGGATACTTGTTCGAGATGTCGTAGAATCCGTCGCGCGGCTGGATGTGAACGACCGGCAGCACCTGATCGCCGAGGATGCCCACCGTCAGTTCCTTGCCGGAAATGAAAGGCTCCACCAGCGCCACGCCGCCATATTTTTTCAGGTCTTCGATAGCCGGGGCGATGCCCGCCGCGTCTTTGATAATGTGCACGCCCACACTGGAGCCTTCGCGCAGCGGCTTCATCACGAGCGGCACGGGAATGGTCACGTTCTCCGGACCGGCGGAGGCCAGATCGAGAATTTGATAGTCCGCCGTAGGAACTCCGCATTCGACGAAGCGGGCCTTGCTGCGCTCCTTGTCGAACGCCAGTTCACTGCTGGCCGAACCGGCCCCGGTATAGGGTACGCCCTTCGCTTCAAGGAGGCGCTGAATCTGGCCATCCTCGCCGAACGTCCCGTGAATGACATTGAAAACCGCGAGGCTGCCTGCCGGGACCTCAAAATCCGGTCCGTCGATATCGAGTTCCACCACGGTAGCGTCGAGACTGCGGAGCGCCTCCGCCACCCCCTTGGCCGTTTCGAGAGACACCTTCCGCTCCGAGCCCGGACCGCCTTTGGCCAAAACGATGGTTTTTCCAGTTAAATCCATGATGAAGAGTGATCCAATTTTTAAGAACAGAAAGAGGAAACAGTAAACAGTTAACACGTCCAAATTTCCAGCAAAATCAAAAGATTCTGCCGAATCAGGAGGGCTTGCCGGGAAAAACCGTAAAAATCGGCCCCAAACAGACGGGAGAAAGACCGGAAAAGGGACAAAATTGAGGGAAAAACCGCGACTGCCCGCTTTCTAAACCCTCAGAGCTTTCGCTCAAGCCGCAATTGGCTGGTGACCGCATCATGGTCGGAAGGATGCCCGGCGCAAACACGGCTGCCCACGGTGCGAAACGCGCTGTCGTGGAAGATGAAATCGATGCGCTTGCCCGCCGTGATGCCGAGGACGTCGAAGTGCAGCGTCGAGGTGCGGTCCGGATGAGGCGTCACCACCGCGAAGCTGTCAGTGTAGCCATCACTCTGAAGCCGGTGAATGGCGCCATCGCCCACGCGATTGAAGTCTCCCATGAGAAGGGTGGGAATGCCTGGCTTCAACATGGCCCGCACCTGTCCCAGTTCCTCCTCCTGCACCCTGGCCTGACGGCGAATCTGGAGCGGCAGCAGCAGTTTCTCTTTCGTGGACCAGCACCGCAGTGGATCCAAATGCAGATTGGCCACTTGCACCCTCTTTTTGCCGTGCTCCACTTCCGCCACGATGAAGCCGTTGCCACCCGCCTTCGATTTCTCATACCGTGCTCCAATCATCGGCGTCCGGCTCAGCAATCCCTGACTGCCGCCAAAAAACCGGTGCGGGTACTCCCGCGCAAACTCGCGTTCTAAATTTGGAATGCACTCCGGCGCCACTTCCTGCAGCGCCACGACATCCGCTCCCATGCTGCGAATGACAGATGCGGTCTTTTCAAAATCCCGCGTGCCGCCAAGGAGATTGTAAGTGCCCGTACGAAGTTCTGTCCCGGAACCGCCCGTCGAAACACTCTTTTGAACAGGGGCCTGTTTGCAGCAGTCCGTGCATCCAAAGCACCAGACACTCAGGAGAATCATCGCAGGGGAACGCATGAGGAGACGAAAGCTCAAAGCCGTTTGCCCGCAAGCGAGGCCAAAAGGCGGCGTTCCGTTCTCACGGGCCTCGCAATCGATCTGCCGGATCTGCGATTGACCGGCCCCGATGACGATCGACCCTCCCGCCACCGATGCGTATCGCCCGTCTGCCAATCCTCCTGATTTGTGCACTAACAGTTGGATGCGCGTCCCGCGATACGTCACCGCAACGGCAAAGCGCGGGCATGCTGCTGGACAATCATGGTGGCTTTTCTCATGGCGGTCGCCGGCTCGCATTGAGCCCGGATGGGAGATACAGAGATACGACCTATAGTGATGTCGTGGGCGATGAACACACCCGCCGGGGCCATTACACTTTTGATGCAGCGCGGCGGCATTTGACGTTGTCGCCGGAACAAGGCGGGCAGACGGATCACTGGCCGACGGATCTTTATCTCGTTCGTTACGGCGACCGGCAGTATTGGGTTACGGGAGACGAACGAACACGCATCACTCAAGCTGGCGAGACATGGCTGAGACAGACTGCCTTGAGTGTTGTCCCATAACGCGATGGAGCTTCGTTACGACCGGATAACCGTCGGAACCGTTATCGACGCGTTTCAAAGTGACGGAGTGTGGTTCGGTCTGTTCGCCGGGACCTTGGAACCGGACGGGTGTGAGGAACACAAGCAGCTTCACAAATACATCCTTTTTTCAAAGCAGTGGCACGAGCGGTTGAAATCCGGGCTGTCCCCGGACGCGTGTGAATTCAAGCAGTTTGAACGGGTGATTTCCTCGGGAAAGTGGCGCATTATCGCTCCGGATGGGAATGCCTCGGTGTTAGCTGATGCGCCGGTCTTCATTGAGAACGAAATCACCTGGACGACCAAACCAAAAACGCCATGACCCGCAATCGATCCGCACCAAAGGACAAAGATTCCGCCTCCAAGCCGAAGACGGGAGACGCATCCCGCGCAGGCAAGCCCGCCAACAAGGCAGTCTCTTCTCCAAAGGCCCAAAAAGAGGGGAAGAGCGCCGTCGTTCTCCTCTCGGGCGGAAATCCTCAAATTGCGAAGGGGGATGGAGACGCCCCGGTGCAGGCGTACATCGCGGCGATGCCAGAATGGAAAAGCGACTTCGGAAAGCGTCTCGACGCACTCATCGTGCGCACCGTGCCTGG
>DATAIE010001124.1:0-3727 GCA_036262875.1 Verrucomicrobiales bacterium | reverse complement strand
CCACTGCCGAGGATGGTGAATTCGATCATGCTGCGGAGGGAAGGTTCTCAGGCCATCCGCTGTTCTTCCCGGATGGCGATGAGTTCCTTCATGACGTGGTTGACGCGACCGCTCCATGTGGCGGTCCCGAACGCATCGTGGAGTTGACGGTAGAGTCCATACAGGCGGGCGTAGACCGCGTGCCGGCGGCGGTCCGGCATATAAATAGTCTCCCGGATGCGGCAGAGCGCCCGCTGGGCGTCCGGCACGGAATCAAAGCCGCTTTCGACCGCGCCGGCGGCCATGGCTCCAAAGATGGCGGCGCCGAGAGCACAGGTTTGTTCGCTGCGGCTGATCTTCATCGGTCGTCCGAGAACATCGGCATAGATCTGCATCAGCGCGCTGTTCTTGATGGAGAGGCCGCCCGTATTGATGACCTCCTCCACTTTGACGCCGTACTCCTCGTAGCGGTTGATAATGGTTAGCGCTCCGAACGCCGTGGCCTCGATGAGGGCGCGATAGATTTCGTGGGCGCGCGTGTGCAGCGTCTGACCCAGGATCATGCCGCTCAGGCGGACATCGGTCAGGATCGTCCGGTTCCCGTTGTTCCAGTCCAGGGCCAGCAGCCCGGTCTCGCCAGGCTTGAGCGCAGAGAGCGTCCGTTCCATTGACTCGAACTTCTCTGCGGCCGTGGCACCGTAGCTGTCGGGAACCAAATGGTTCACAAACCACAGGAAGATGTCGCCCACGGCACTTTGACCCGCCTCGAGACCATAGTAGCCGGGGAGGACCGATCCGTCCACCACCCCGCAGAGGCCGGGAACATCGGCGAGCGCCTGCTGATTCGGATGAATCATCAGGTCACAGGTGCTGGTGCCGAGGATTTTGACGAGAGTGCCCTCTTTAATACCCGCCCCCACCGCCCCCATGTGGGCGTCAAAGGCCCCCACCGCGATGGCGATTCCGGCTTTGAGGCCCAGCTTTTTCGCCCAGTTGGGGCTGAGACGCCCGGCCAACTGGTCGGAACTGAGCGCCCGGCTGTAAAGACGGTCGCGCAGTGCCGCGAGATCCGGATCGAGTTTGGTGAGGAAGTCCCGTGCCGGCAGCCCGTTCCACGCGGCATTGAACATGGCCTTGTGTCCCGCCGCGCAGACGCTGCGGGCCATCCGGGCCGGGTCGGTATTGCCGGACAGCACCGCGGGAATCCAGTCACAGTGTTCGGCAAAACTGTATGCCGCCGCAAAAACCTGGGGAGCGACCCGTTTCAGGCGCAGGATTTTGCTCCAAAACCACTCGCTGGAATAGGTGCCGCCGCACTTTGCCAGATATTCCGGGTATTCCTGGGCGGCGAGAGCGGTGATTTCGGCAGCCTCTTCGTGGGCGGTATGATCCTTCCAGAGCCACACCATGGCGTTCAGGTCGCCTTTGAATTCCTCCAGCAGCCCCAGCGGGGTGCCTTCACGGTCCAGAGGAATGGGGGTGCTGCCCGTGGTGTCGATCCCGATGCCAACCACCCGGTCCGCGTCAAAGCCCGCGTCCGCCTTGCGTGCCTGTTCAAGAGCACCCAGGATGATGGCGACCATTCCATCCAGGTAATCCTGCGGGTTCTGCCGGGCGACATTTGGATCGCGCGGATCGGTCAGGATACCCGCCTCCCCGCTCGGGTAGGCGAAGACGGAAGAACCGAGTTCCTCCCCGGTTTCCAAGTCTACGAGCAGAGACCGGCAGGAGTTCGTTCCGTAATCTAATCCCAGGGCGTAGCGTTTGTTCATCGGTTGGTGTCGGGAGATTAATGGCGGCGGTGGCCGGATGGTCAATGCCGCTCCGCGGGATTTCGAAGGATTGCAGTTGGCTGAGCAGCCGTCGTGCCCGGGGTTTGGGGAGACGAAAAAGTCGAAAACAGGCCCACGGCGTCTGATTTTCCATAACTTTGGGATTAATAAATTTGAAAATTACGAAAATTGCGTTTTAGTGGACTAATTCTCAATTTCCGTGCTTTTCTCACTTCCTACCATTAAACGGACGACTTTTGCCCGCGCCTTGCACGGGGTAGGGAAACTTGTGGGGTGTTGCAGGGGGGGGATGAGGCTGATTTTGCTGTTAGCGGCAGTTCCGGCTCACGCCCAAACGGTAAACCAAACTAAAGCATCTGCGCCGCTCGCCGTGGCGACAGTGGTGTACGTTTCTGAAGTCCCCTATCAATGGAACGGGGAGATGGGAAATCCGCTGGAACTGTGGGCGAGAAAGTTGAGTTCGCAGTTGGCTCTGCCCACTGACAGCGGGGACCGGGTCAAGAACCTGTTGCCGGTGCTGACCTGGGAAAAGCTGGAAAAGAAAGCGAAAGCGAAGCGGGATCACTTGTTCGTCATTCACGGGTACGAATTCGTTGAGAACAAAAAGTCCACCAATCTGGATGCCCTGATGGTTCCGGGCACGTCGGACAAAAAGGCGGCGATGACCCAGTTCGTGATTTTCCGCCGCAAGAAATCCGATCCGGAATTGGCGGCGCGACCGTTCAACATGGTGGACCTCCTCAATCAGGAGGTGCTGGTTGATCGCGGCGGTTGCGGGGAACTGGTCTACCGCTGGCTGGATTGCGAGATCATTCCGGAAACCGGAGACACCCGGCGGGAAAACCTGGCTGATTTCCGGACGGCCGCCAGTGCCGAGGAGGCCATTCTGGCTGTGTATTTCGGGGAGGTGGCCGCCTGCGTGGTCAGCAAGGCCGACAGCGAAGAGGTGATGCGCTACAACCCCCGCGGTCTTTCCTCAAAATTGGCTCAGGAGCGTGTGTCGCCGCCGTTTCTTTCTCATGTGGTGGCGGCTTCCGCATCCATGGAACCGGCCCGTCGCGCGGACCTTCTCCAAAAGACTGCGAGCGTCCATATGCTGAGGGGGGAGACGAACCTCATCCTCACCGTTCCCAAACCAGCGGATTTCAAAACGCTGGAGGATTTGCAAACCACCTGGACTCATTATTTCGGCGCGGAGAAAGTGGAAAAGTCAGAGAAGACGGAGAACCAGGCAGATATCCGGCCGGCGGCTCCTGCACCCGCGGTCAGTCTCGGTCACGGTCATGAAAGGAGGCCGCCTTGAACGAGAAAGGCAAAGTCCGCCGGCCCAGCATTCTGCGGCGCATTACGCTCGTTTCGTGGCTCGTGGCGGTGATGAGCGTCGGGGTTTTCGCGCTGTTCACCATCCTGCACATGCGGAGCACCAAGGAGCGGGAGTTGGAACAGCGGTCGAGGGCGCTTGCGGAAAAGATCGAGCACGAAATCGCGCAGCACCTCGCCGAACAGAATTTCGGACCCGTGGTGAAACACTGTCTCGATATGCTGCGCCGTGAGCCGGGTTTGAAGTACGTCGTCATCAAGCGGCCCCCGAACGCGAAGATTCTTCACTACATCGATGACGGCGGTAAACCGCGGTGGACCGATGAGGAGGGGGATGCGGACGCAAGCCTGGCCGCAGCCGGAGGCGAGCATAAGAATTTTCAGGTCGCTCCCGACGGGTGGAACGGCAAGATATGGAACTATCACCACTCCGCCAGCTTCGGCGCGAACCAGGTCGGCGATATCGCGCTGGGCCTCTCCATGCAGGAGTATGATGACTCCATCCGCGCGATCTATCAGAACGTGGGCACGACCGCTGCCGTGGTGCTGGTGATCGGTGTGATCGCGGCCTACAGCGTGGCCCGGAACCTGATCCGTCCGCTGCGGGCACTCCAGTTGTTCGCCTCGAAAGTGAC
>DATAIE010001123.1:0-4984 GCA_036262875.1 Verrucomicrobiales bacterium | reverse complement strand
CGTAGGCCAGGCCGGACTCCTGAATCCATGTGTCCCGCCACTCTCTGGGTTCGAACTGCGGAATGCCGTCATGGTCACCGTCAGGGGCCGCCGCCAGTCCCAGGAGCTCTTTTTCTCCGAGGGCCAGATTGCTGAACACTGCGCCGGAGGTGTCAGGGCCCGTTGCTTCGTCCCACGAAACAACGGCCACGGACTCCACCGTCAATGGCCCGCACAATACCAGCTTTGGAAGGCTGCCTTGGAAAACCTGCTCCACCCCGAGGTTCACATTTCGGGTATCACCGGACGGGCCCATTCTTCCAAACTGCGCCACCTTCAGGGCTGGAGGATCGTCTACCCGGGAAAGCCTGAGGATCAGTTCAGTGTTGGTGGCGGACGGCGCGCAGTTGGCTTCGGACAGGAAGCCGGGCACTGCCCCGGGCATGACCGGTCCCGATTCCAGTTGTGTAGCCAGGGACGGCGGCGGAAGGTTCGCGACCGAATTTGCATAAGTGAACGGCTGGACCAGAAAGGGAAAGCATGCCCCCTGACTGAAAGGCGTCTGTGGGATGAGTCCCGTACCATCCCATCCTGCGAGAGGCACGGCGGAAATCACGTCGACGGGAGACGAGCCTGGTGTCCAGCCCCGTTTCCTCACGAAAACCAGCCCCGCCGGCGGTGCGGGGGTCCCATCGACAATTCCAATAGCGGCGGCGTTATGAGAGTCGGGAGAAGGGGCAGGGGTGGTCCAATCCCTCGTCTGGCCGGTCACCTTGAACACTATCTTTATGATCGCGGAATTTTCCGTGTGATCGAGCTGCATGGTTGCCTGATAGCCGTTTGGTACGACCAGGGGGCCCGATGTAGGCTGGACGGGAACGCTCCACTTTGGCCCGGGGAGCGTGGTGTTGAAAGTTTGCTCGTACTCCGTGCCTTTGGCATTGCCGGGCTGAAGTATGTGGAGGGCCGCCAGCAGGCAGGCTGCGGCGGTGCGGGTCAATTTCGGTTTCATTGCTTGATTCTATGGTTGCCGGTCAGGGTGCCCCCGGCGGGTAAAAGGTGTTATTTGAGCAGCGCTTCGCTGATGATCTGCTCGGGCGCTTTCCGGTGTAAAATCAGTGAGAGACGGCGCGCCTCTCCCAGGATTTCCGGCGTTTCCCGCGCCCACCGGTGCACGGCGAGTTCGAGTGAAGCGTCCTTCTTTTGCGTGGCATGCCATTTCTCGAAAGAGGCCGTCGCCGCCTTGATCTTCTCGTCGAGCATTCGGCCCTGCTCCTCGCGGGCGCGGACTTCGGCTTCATCCGGTTCCGTCACGCTGCCGCGCCCCGCTTTTCGAAGCTGCCCGATCTCCATGGCATGGGTGGTTTCGAACCGGCGCACCTGGTCCTCCCAAACCTGGGCCGGCGACAGCCCGTAGCGGGCTCGAAGCGTATTCCACTCCGACTTCAAACTCCGCTCCGTTAGAATAAGACGCCTGGCTTCCTCCATCGCCGGAGTAGTGCGCGGAACGGCGTTCGCCTTCGCATCGGCGGGGGCCGTTGCCGTCCTCTCTCCGGGAGCGGCCGGTGCGGAAGTGACAACCGTCTGTCCAGGCTCGTTCGGGCGCGAAACGAAGCCCGCTTCCCGGCGAAACATGAGATAGACCCCAGCCAAACAAAGTAATATTATTGAAACAATAAATATAGATTTTTTCATATGTTAGTATGACGAAGCCAAGCCAGTGGAAGCGATGCCTGAATCGAGGCTCCGATGCACACTGTCAGACGGCGTAAGTTTCACCTCCGGACGGACTGAATCCTGCCTTTTTCGGGGTGAGGTTTCGTGGTTGCCAATTAGATAGTTTTCAATGCAGTGATAGGGTATCCGGCCTGCACGCGGTAACTTATATCTATAAACAGAAGGTATGCAGAAGCAGCGCTGACGATGTTAGCGGCGGGGACCGGTCTCTCATACGTGTTGGCGCTCAACGTTAGTCCGCAAGCCCGTATGGGTCAAGGTTATTATTGGTTATTTTTGTTACTTTATCAAAAATCCAGTTGCCTCAAAATTTCTAAGACTGCAGATGGCTCTTCGCGGCTGAGAAACTGTTAGGGACGGCGCGGTGAGGCTCCGTTCCGGGCCTCCTTACGAACGCCTGCCACCGGCTCCCCGCGAATCCCAGGACGTACGGATGCAAAGACGGACCGCGGGCATCCTGCCCGCCCCGTCAACCTGAGCTCTCCTCACCCTCCGCTCTCCTTTCTCAAACGGAGACTCATACACCGGGACTGGCAGGATGCCCTCTGTCCGTTTTCACATTCGAATTTCGTTAAAAAACCGGCACACGGGAAGTTTTGACTTTCGCGCCCATTTCCGATTTCATTCATGGTAACAATCACTCCCAATCATGCGTTCCCACCTCCTGCTATCGGGGGCCGCCGTGCCGGCTCTTTCTTTGTTATCCTCTCTCTTCCTTGCCGGCGGTGTGCAGGCAGGGTTGATCCAATACTGGCCGCTCAATGAGACCTCCGGCACGACGGCACCCAATTCCGCTGTCGGGGGCATCCAGGGTGACCTGTTCAACGGCGCCGCCTGGGTGACGGACCCTGTGCGCGGTCAGGTATTGGAGTTCGATGGCGTGGACGGTTATGTCTCCGCCGGTACCGTCCCGGCGATCGCCGCCGCGGACAGCTTCACGTGGTCCGCGTGGACCAGGTCCACTCAAACCGCTAACAACAACGTCATGTTCGGCAATCGCTATCCGGACGGCGGCTGGTGTAAGTTCACCACTGCGGCGTTTGAGATCCGGGACATCGGGGCGACGTTCAATGGCACGATCGACTATCCGGACTTTGCCGTGGACACGTGGGTGCATCATGTCGTCACGAAGACCGGCCCGCTCCTCACTTATTATCGCAATGGGGTGGCCCTGGGGAGCAACTGGCTCACCGCCGATTTTCCGGGCGCGCCGTTTTTCCTCGGCGGTGATACCACCAACGAAAACTGGGCGGGCCGTCTCGATGATGTGGCGCTCTGGAATAATGCGCTCCCTGTCGGCTCCGTCATGGGGCTGGCTCAGGCTACCTACACGCCGCTCACCGCGCCGCTCACTCCCGGCAGTGCGCCTGCGCTTTCCCCGGCGCTCACGGATCATTTTGACGGCACCCTGCAGGCGTGGACGGTGACGAATCGCGGCCTGGAAAACAATGCCGCGGCGGGCTACAATGCCCCGGCGATCACGGGCGGGCAACTGGTGCTCGGCGGCACCACCGGGCAGCAGTACTGGTATGGCAGCAGCATCGAGTCCAATGCCACGTTCGATTCCAGGCTTTACTCGGAAGTGAGTGTGAACCGCGTCTCCCTCACCGGCACCGGCACCGCCTGGCGCAGCAGCCTGTGGATTCTCGGCGATGCCGGACACTATCTCCACTTTTCCCAAAACGTTGGCGAGAGCGGCTGGAGCACGAATGTGCGCGATGACGGCGGCCTGGGCACGCTGAATCCCACGGGCGGCGGGAACAACCTCATCGCCCTGGATGCGCTGGATGCAGACGCCGGCAGCCATGTTATGAAGCTGCGTCTGCGGCCCCTCGCCACGCCGGGCTCGGTGAATATCGAGGTGCTGCTGGACGGCACCGTGTATGCCGTGCACGGATTCACAAATTTCCCGACGCGCTTCCAGGTCGTCCTTACCGGCCAGGGCCGCGCCACGGGAGACAGCGTCTCCGCCGTGTTCGATGATCTCCTTGTGGAGCAGGAGACGGTGCAGAACTTTGCGCCCAGCTTTGGCGCGACGCGCTACCCGCTGCCGGCGGCCGCTACGGGTGTTGCCTATTCGCAATCCATCGCCTCCCGGGCGACCGATCCGGAGAACAATCCGATGACTTTTTCCAAGACGAGCGGCCCCGCATGGGTGTCCGTTTCCGCAGCCGGTGTCATCAGCGGCACGCCGCCCGCGGGAGAGCCCGCCCTGGCGGAGGTGGGCGTGGCTGTCACGGATAATATTGCCGGCAGCGGCGCGGCCACGTTCTCCTTCCGCATCCAGACCCCCGCCGCGGACCCCGCGCTTTTTGGATGGTGGCCTCTCAATGAGAGCAGCGGCAATACCGCCGCCGATGCCAGCGGCAATGGGCTGAATGCCACCGTCATCAATGAAGCCACGGGCGGCCTCGATGCAGACCTCTCTGCCTGGATGAGCGATGCGGAGTTTGGCAATGTGCTCAGTTTTGAAGGCACGGACGGCATCGGCGCCTGCGCCACCGTGGGTGCTCCGCCCGCCACTGGCACGCTGCCCGTGCTGGATGCCGCCTCGAAATTCACCTGGTCCTTCTGGTGCAAGCCGGTGATCGCCCCCACCACCGACATCATCCTCGGCGACCGCTATGATCCGAACGGCCTCGAGTATGTGCCCCAGGAGTTTATCAAATTCACCGGCCTCTCCTTTGAGTGGCACACCACCGCCGGCGGCGAAGACCTGGACTACCCGGACATGCCGCTGAATGCCTGGACGCATAATGTCATCGTTAAGGACGGCAATGCGCTCCTCTATTATCGCAATGGCCAGTTCCTCCAGGGCCGCACCATCACCGGCTTTCCCACGCTGAATCACGGCATCTACTTCGGCGGGCAAAATCAGGCCATCGAGGCCTGGCGCGGCTCCCTTTCCGACGTGCGCCTCTTCACCGGCGCTCTGAGCGAGGCCGGCATCCAAAACGTCTACACTAACAGAAACGTGCTGCCCAATACCGGGGTGCCCGTGACCACTATCACGCGGGCCGCGAACGGCTCTGTGACGATTACCTTCCCCACGACCGCCGGGAAAACCTATGCCGTCGAAGGCACCACCAACCTCACCACCTGGGTGCAGGTGAGCGCCAATGCCGCCTCCCCCTACACCCTCCAGGCCGGCAACGCCACCCTCGATCCCGCCACCAATACCCGCCTCTATCTGCGGGTGAAGCAAACGAACTGAGGGGCCGAAGGTGACGAGGGCCAAAACGGACCGCGGACATCCTTGTCCGCCCCG
>DATAIE010001122.1:0-2030 GCA_036262875.1 Verrucomicrobiales bacterium | reverse complement strand
ACTTCCCCGCCGGTGTGGCTGGCGACAACAGCGACAGTGACAGCGACACCGGCTGGTATGTCAGCCCGCAACTCCGCGGTAAGTGGGGCTGCTTCACCGCCCACCTTGGCGCGGAATACCGTGACGTGAATGACAACAACGAGTGGTCCTACTTCGCCCGCGTGTACTACCAAATCGCTCCCGCGTGGGATCTCACGCTCGGCTACCGTCACGGGGACGAGGCCGACACGTTCTCCGGCGGTGTCCGCTGGCGCTACTGAGCGGCCCGCTTTCAACGCGCTTCCGTAACTCAAGCCGGCTTTCCGGCGGGTCGATCATACCCGCTGTGAAAGCCGGCTCTTTTGTTCCAGTATTCCCCTCAGCAGCATGCACGTCACCCTTCTGGTCATTCCCTGTTTTCGGGAGCGCGAACGGCTGCCGTCGTTTCTCCCCGGGCTGTGCCGGGCATTGTCGGCGCTCGAAGGTCTGCGCATCCGCGTGGTGGATGACGGCTCCGGACCGGAACAGCAGGAGTGGCTCGCCGCCTGGGTGGAGCAGTTGCGCCAGGAGTTTCCCTTCCTCGATCCCGCGCAGTTGAATGCGGAAAACCTCGGCAAGGGAGGCGCTGTCTATTCCGGCTGGGACCGGCCGGACGGCGCGGATCGCCTCGCCTTCGTGGATGCCGACGGTGCGGTCCCCCCTGGCGAAGTCCTCCGCGTCCTCCGGCAGGCGGATCTCACTCCCGACAAAGCTGTTTTTGCCGTGCGCACGGGCGCGGACGGCACGCGCGTGCGCCGCGCTCTCTACCGGCGCGTGGCCGGCGGCATTTTCCGCCGGTTCGTCCGGCGCTTCTTCCGCTTTCCTCTTCCGGATACTCAATGCGGTTTCAAGCTCGTCCCCGCCGCCGCCTTCGCCGCCATCCGTCCCGCTCTCCGCGAGTACCGGTTCACCTTCGATGTTGAACTCACATGGCATCTCCTTCACCGCGGCGTCTCCATCATCCCCGTCCCCATCCACTGGACGGAAAGCCCCGGCAGCCGTCTCCGCCCCGCCAATGCATGGCAGATGTATCATTCCATCAAATCCCTCCGCCACCGGCTCGGCGACTGGCGGCAACCGCAAGGTGAGTGAACAGCGGGAGCCCTCTCAGGGCTTCTTTTCCGCATGCTCCGTGATCAGCACATCGTCCTTCCATATCTTGTGTGCCTGCAGGGATCCGTCCGGGTTCCAGTAAAAGTTATCCCCCTGGTGCTTTCCGTTCTCATAACTGGTCTTCGTTTTGGGTGAGCCGTTTTCATACCACTCCTCCACCAGTCCGTCGTACTTCCCCTCCCTGATGTGGTAGCGCAGCTTCATCTGTCCGTTCTTATACTGCTCCGTCGCCACTCCCGTGAATGGATAGGTGAAGAGACTCCTCGCCGAATCCCAGCCGAGGTTTTTGAACGGCACGCCCCCGCTTTCCGCAGGCTTTGCCGGCTCTTTTTCCTGAGTCAATGAAACCGCCGCGGGCAGCAGCGCCAGAGAGAGAAGAAGGATCGCACGCATGATCCTCCAGCATCGACGCAATCCGCCCCGCGCGGCAAGTTGCATTTCGCGTCCCGCGCTCTAAGGCACCCTGCACCTTCGCACTTTGGACGATCACCCTCACATAGCCTTTCTGTTCTCCGCGTATCCCGCCGTCCCCCCGGCTCTCTGTGATGCGGAAATGCAGGCACTGGAAACCGATGGCCTCCGGCTTACCGTTGCCTCTCTCTCCGTGCCGGACGACTGCCTTCAGCTTGCCCGCCCGGCTTCGTTGAAAGCCGAGATTCTGTACCCGCCGCCGCCGGCCCTCTCAAAGATGCTGCGGCTCTCTCCTCCTCAGGACGAAAGCTGGCGCGCCATGTCACAGCTCTCCACCGTGCATGGCCGGGAATACTCCGTCTCCATTCTGCCCCGCGGTCTCGAACGCGTCGCATGGCTCTGCGCGCGCGAACTCCGGCGCTGCGGCGTCCAGCATGTTCATGTGCGTTCGCCCGGAGCACTTCCGGCAGCGCTGTACCTGAAGAAAG
>DATAIE010001121.1:0-8911 GCA_036262875.1 Verrucomicrobiales bacterium | reverse complement strand
TCATGAATTCGTGATCTGTTTAAACGCTGCCACCGGCAGGGAAATCTGGCGCCAAACCTACGACTGTAAATTTGACAAACGTTCCTGGTCCGGGGGGCCTGCGGTCACGCCGGTAGTCGACGACGGGCGGGTTTATACCTTGAGTTTTCGCGGCCGGCTTTTCTGCTGGAACGCGCAGGACGGCACTAAAATCTGGGAACGGGATCTCAAGAATGACCTTCACGGGATCATGCCAAAGTGGGGATGGGCAGGATCTCCGCTGGTGGCCGGCGACAAACTCATCGTGGAGCCAGGCGGCGCAGGCACCAGCCGTACGGCGCTGGATAAAGCCACGGGTAAAACGCTCTGGCAGTCCGGCAGTGATCCCGTGGCCTATGCCAGTCCCATTCTTTTCAGCGGACCGGCCCTGCGGGGCGTGGCGTTTTTCAACGCGGCCGGTTTGTCTGCCGTCAACCCTGCGGATGGAACGGAACTCTTTCGCCAGCCATGGAAAACGGACTTCGATGTGAACGCGGTTATTCCCGTGCAGAGGGAAGGGAAATTTTTCCTCGGCTCGGCCTACGGCAGGGGCATCGCGTTGATCGATGCTTTCAAAGGACCGGTCTGGCAAAATGAAAAGATGATCATTCACTTCCAGAGCCCCGTGTTGTCAGGAGACCATCTCTTTTTTGTCGAAGGACAGGCGGAACATCCTGCCGTGCTCACCTGTCTTGAGTGGCGTACGGGCAAGGCGTGCTGGCAGCATCGGGTGGGCTTCGAGCGTGCTCATCCGATTCTGGCGGGAGACAAACTCATCGTTCTCACTCAGGACGGGGAATTGGTTCTTGCCGATGCTTCTCCATCCGGATGCAGGGAAAGGGGACGTTTTCAGGCCCTGCCGAAAACGGTCTTCGCTCCGCCTGCCTTCAGTGACCGGAAATTGTTTATCCGCAACAACAGCGGAACAGTCGCCTGCTACGATATGGCACCGTGACTTCAGGCGGCCTGCTTTGTTAATAGACCCGAAAGACATTTTTGAGCGCGCGGACTTGCATTCCGAATTATGACGCGCTAAGTAATCCATAATGGCCCGTCCTCTCTTACAGACGCTTTCCGAGACTCACCGCCGCATCGCGGAGGCGGTGGCGGAGTTTGAGGCGCAGGAGCGGCCAGCCTTTCTCCCTGACCTGGCCCGGGTGCTCAAACTCGCTCAGCAGAGCAGCCTCACGCGGTCCCTTCAGGTCATGGTGCGCAACGGTTACCTCCGGCTTCACGGGAAGCCGGAGGGAGCCCGCCGCCGCGCGCAGGTCATCCAACTCACCGCCAAAGCCCGCCATGCCCTCGGAATCGGAGGGCTTCCGCTGCTGGGCAGCATTCCCGCGGGACTCGTCTCGGAGGCCGTTTCCCAGGCGGAGGAAATGGTGGAGCCGGGAGCCCTTCTGCCGTGGCGTCCCGGGGACTTCCTGCTGCGGGTCCGCGGGGACTCCATGACGGGCGACGGCATTCTCGATGGCGACCTCGTGCTGCTGCGCCCTCAGACGGATGTGCCCCAGGGTTCCATCGCGGCTGCCTGTGTGGGCGACGAACGCGAAGCCACGCTGAAGCGCGTGTTTTTCGAACAGGACAAGGTGCGGCTGCGCGCTGCCCATCCGGCATATCCGGATGTGGTGGTGCCGGCGGCTGTCATTTCAATTGCCGGGGTTTTCAAAGGACTCATCCGCCATGGAGCCGGCAACCCCTAGCAAGGCCGGCCCGGCTTTGAGGATGACCGGTCCCCCCGTCATCACCCGGGATGCCCCGGCCAGAGGCTCCATGGCGGAGTTGCGGCAACTGCTTGCAGACAAATATCCGGAAGCAGAGCGCAAGCCGCAGGGGCAGATGGCCACGGGTATCGAATCGCTCGATGCCTCCGAGGGCGGCCTGCGCTGCGGTGCGGTGACGGAACTGACCTCCACTCCGGCCAACGGGGCTCTGTTCATTGACCGCCTGCTGGAAAAGACCTGCGGAAATCAATCGTTTACCGCCCTGGTGGATGCGGGTGGTTCCTTTGATCCGGACAGCTTTGCCGAAGCCGCTCTCGCGAGGCTTCTGTGGGTGCGCTGCAGGGATGCTGCTCTCGCGGTGAAAGCGGCTGACCTTTTGCTGCGCGATGGCAATTTTCCGCTGCTGCTCATGGACTTCCAGTCGGTGCCCCCCGCGCAGTTGGGCCAGGTGCCCGCCAGCACCTGGCACCGGTTTCAGCGGCTGGTGGAGCAGACCCCGCTCGTCTTCATCATCCTGACCCGGCAGCGCTCGGTGGAGAGCGCGCAGGTGCGCATCGCCCTCAGCAACCGCTGGACGCTCCAGGCCCAGCGACGCAGCCGGAGGGAACTCGTGGAGGGGCTCCAGGCCCGTCTCACTCTCCGCCGCACTTCCGGTCCCCGGCTGGAAAACGCAGCGCCGGTTTTCCGCACCGCATGATTTACCGCCATGTATGCCGCCCTTTATCTGCCTTCCTTCCGGTTGCAGGCCGCTCTGCGGCTGCATGCGGAGGCATTGCCGCAGGGCCCCGTCGTCCTGGTGGACGGGCAGGAAAAGAAAGGTCTCGTCCTGGAAGTGAATGCCGCCGCGCAGCGTGCGGGCGTGCGGCCCGGTCTGCCGGTGCCGCGGGCCATGGCGCGGTGTGAGCACTTGCAGATCATCCTTCGCGTTCCCTCCGCAGAGACGGCTGCCCACGCAGCCCTGATGCAGACGGCTTATGCCCTCTCCCCTGAAATCGAGTCCACGGCGCCAGGCCTGTGCATCCTGCGCCTGCGTCTGCCTCCCGGCAGGGAGGCCACGGTCGAGGGAAACCGTGCGCTGACGCTTTTGGAACAGGTGGGACTGAAAGCGCAGGCCGGTCTTGGCCCCAATCCGGACCTTGCTTTTCTCGCCGCCCGCCGGGCCAGGCCGGTGCTGGTGGTGACGGAGCCCTCCGCTTTTCTCGATGCCCTTCCAGTGAGTGTCTTGCGTCCGCCGCCGCAAATGGTGGAACTGCTGCAGGACTGGGGCGTCCACACCCTGCGGCAGTTGCGCCGCCTGCCCCGTGCGGATCTGGTCGACCGTCTCGGCCCGGAGGCCGGCAAATTGTGGGAACAGGCGTGCGGGAAATCCGGGCGTCCGCTGCACCTCGTTGATCCACCGCAGGAATTCGTGGAAACTTTCGAATTCGAGCAGGAAGTGGACACCCTGGAGCCGCTGTTGTTCCTGCTGCGCCGCTTCCTCAGTCACCTCACGCAGCGTCTCCGCTGCATGGGCCGCGTGGCCGGCAGCATGACGCTCACCCTGACGCTGGAACGCGACGGGATTTACGAACGGTTTTTCAGCATTCCATCGCCTGCCGCCGACCCGGAAGTGCTTTTCCGCATTCTCTTCACCCATCTGGAATCCCTGCGCCTGGAAAACCGTCCCGTGGCCATCACGCTGCGCCTGGAGCCGGTGCTTCCCGTCTGCGATCAGTTTCAGCTTTTCGAAACCGTTCTCAAGGACCCTAACAGGCTGGGCGAAACGCTGGGCCGCCTCTCCGCACTGGTGGGTGTGGAGAATACCGGCGTGTGTGTGCGGCTCAATACGCACCAGCCGGACATGTGGCGGATGGAGACGCCGCAATTTCAGAAGCCTCTTCCCAAATCCTCTCTGCCCTCCCTCACAGGGCTGCCGCTGAGGCGGTACCGGCCTGCTCTGCCGGCGGAGATTGAAACGGCGAACGATGTTCCGGAACACCTCATTTCCTCCGCTGCGCGCGGTCGCATCGTGGCCGCGCTCGGTCCTTATTGTCTTTCCAGTCCATGGTGGGACTGTTCCCCGGCAGTGACTGCAGAAGTGCTCTCCCTGAAGGAAAAAGAATTGGACCATTTGGAGGGAGAGGAAAGAAACCGGGAAGCCAGAGCCGCTCTGCTGCGGCCTGTCAGCCATTCCACCGGAACGAGAGAGGAGTGGGACGTGGAGCTTGAAAACGGCAGCCTGCTTCGCGTGGCGCTGCTTCCCTCCGGCTGGGTGGTGGAGGGTTTTTATGAGATACCGCTTCCCGTCGCTTCCGGTTTTCAGCCGCGCATCGTGTCATGAGCCGCTACGTCGAACTCCACGCCCGCAGCGCTTTCAGTTTTCTGCGGGGAGCTGCCAGGCCGGACGATATGGCATTCCAGGCCGCCAAAGTGGAACTGCCGGCGCTGGCGCTCTGTGACCGGGATGGCGTGTACGGAGCCGCCCGTCTTTTTTCCGCAGCGAAGCAAGTGGGTATCCGTGCCATTGTGGGTGCGGAATTGACTATGGAGGACGGCGGCGTCATTCCCGTGCTGGCGGAAAACCGGACCGGCTATCAGAATCTCTGCCGTCTCATTACGAAAGCAAAGCTGCGCGGCACGAAAGCGCACGCGCCCGTGCACTGGTCTGATCTTCCGGAATTCGCAGAGGGGCTGATCGCACTGACCGGTGACGAAGAGGGACCCGTGCGCCGTGCGCTCGCCGCCAATGACCGGCAGAGCGCCATGGGAGCAGTGAACAGCATGGTGAAGACGTTTGGCAAAGAAAACGTCTTCGTCGAGGTCCAGCGCCATCTCCGGCGCGGGGAGGAGCGGGAACTGGATTCCCTGGCGGATCTCGCGGAGTCCCTGCGGCTGCCTTTACTGGCCACCAACGGGGTGTGTCACGCATTGCCTGAAGAGCGGGCGCTTCTCGATGTCTTCACCTGCGCCCGGGAGCACACCCATCTCGATGCAGCGGGACGTCTTCTCAGCATCAACGCGGAGCGCCACTTAAAGCCTGCGGCTCTGATGCAGCAGCTTTTCAGGGATCGTCCGGAAGCGGTGTCCAACACTGTTAGGCTTGCGGACCGGATTAATTTTACGCTGGAAGATCTGGGCTACAAGTTTCCCCGCTACGAAGGGATGAATAAAGAGCAGATGGATGCCTTTCTGCGGGAACGCACTTATGAAGGCGCACGGTTACGTTACAGGGATAAGTTCAGCGAAAAGCACCGGCTCCAAATCGATCACGAACTGGAACTCATCGCCCGGCTGGGATTCAGCGGCTACTTCCTCATCGTTTGGGATTTGGGAAACTATTGCCGGGACAACAACATTCTCATGCAGGGCAGGGGAAGCGCGGCGAACAGCGTGGTTTGTTATTCCCTGCGCATTACGGCCTGCGATCCCATCCATCACAACCTGCTCTTCGAGCGCTTTCTCAGCGGTGAGCGCAAAGCCTGGCCGGACATCGACATCGATCTTCCCAGCGGTGATAAACGTGAGCAGGTCATCCAGGAGGTGTATCGCCGTTACGGAAAGCACGGCGCCGCCATGACGGCGAATGTCATCACCTACCGGGGCCGGAGCGCGATGCGGGAGATCGGGAAGGCGCTGAATTTTCCTGAGGAGGTGCTCAAACGGTTCTCCAGTTTTTTTGCGAACGGCGACTTTCCTCATACCATGGAACTCCAGGCGCAAATGACTCAGGCCGGTATTCCGGCCAATCATCCGCGTCTGGCCGCCGCTGCGGCTCTGTATAAGAATATTCGCGGTCTCCCCCGTCATCTCGGACAGCACAGCGGGGGAATGATTATTTGTCAGGATGCTCTCAGCAGTTTCCTGCCGCTGGAAAATGCCTCCATGCCGGACCGCGTGGTGGCGCAGTGGGACAAGGACGACTGCGAGGACCTCGGCATTATCAAAGTCGATCTGCTGGGGCTCGGCATGATGGCCGTCCTGGAGGAAACCATCCATCTTTGCAGGGCCCGCCCGGACGGCCCGGAGGAACTGGCCCGAATCCCGGAGGATGACAAAGCCACCTATGATTCCATGTGTATCGCCGATACCATCGGCGTCTTCCAGATTGAAAGCCGTGCGCAAATGGCAACCCTGCCGCGATTGCAGCCCCGGAGATTTTATGAGCTGGTAATCGAGGTGGCGATCATCCGGCCAGGTCCCATCCAGGGCGGCATGCTTCAAATGCTGCTGGCCAGGAAGAGCGGGAAAGAAGAGGTCACGTATTTTGGAAAAACAGCCAAAGAGGTTCCGGAACTTTGCGAAGTGCTTGATCGCACGTGGGGTGTGGTTCTTTTTCAGGAACAGATTCTCCGGATCGCCATGATCCTGGCCGGCTTCAGCGGGGGAGAGGCGGATGAACTGCGGCGCGCTCTCAACTTCAACCGGGACGACACGCGCATGAACAAAGTCTGCGCCAACCTCAGGAAAGGCATGGCGGGCAAAAATCATCCTCCGGCTTTTATCGATGAAGTCGTCAAAGCCGTATCTTCCTTTGCGGTTTATGGCTTTCCGGAAAGCCACGCCATTAGTTTCGCCATGCTGGCCTATTCCAGCGTGTGGTTCAAAGTGCATCGCCCCGCGGAGTTTCTCTGCGCGTTGCTCAACAACCAGCCGATGGGTTTCTACTCTCCTGCCTCTCTCGTCCACGATGCCCGGGCGCACGGCGTCAAAACGCTGCCGGTCAATGTCCAGGAAAGCGACTGGCCCTGCACCCTGCTTTCGGATCGCAGGGTGCGGCTGGGTCTTTGTTATGTCCGCGGAGTGAGCGAGGAGGAGGGAGAAAGGATCGTTGCGGAACGCCGGCGGCAGCCCTTCACCTCACTCCCGGATTTTCAATTGCGCACCGGTCTTTCTAAAAACGCTCTGCGTGCTCTTGCCAAAACCGGCGCGCTCAACGGCCTCGCGGATCATCGGCGGGATGCCCAGTGGAAAGTGGAACTCCCTCTGGAAACCGGCGACCTCTTCGCCCGGCTGCCGGTCCAGGACGAACTCCCTCTCCAAATGATGACCCCTGCCGAGCGCCTCCATGCGGACTACACCGGGACCGGCCTTACCACGGGAGCGCACCCCATGAAGCTCATCCGCGCTCAAATTCCCCGCGTCACGACTGCGAAGGATTTGACCGGCGTCCGTCACAATGCTGTCGTCACCATCGCCGGGCAGGTCATTTGCCGGCAGCGTCCCGGCACTGCACACGGCTTTGTCTTTATCAGTCTCGAAGACGAAACCGGCATCGCCAACGCGATCGTGACCCCCGCCGTTTTCGAAGCCAACCGCCTCGTCATTACGCAGGAGTCCTTTCTTCAGATTACCGGCGTTTTGCAACATCATGAGGGAGTGACTCATCTCAAGGCCCGGCGCATTTGTCCTTTGCGGGCACCGGTGGCCGCGGCGCCTCAGTCCTACGATTTCCACTGAAATCCCCCTTTTTCGGACGGGAACGGATTTTGAAGGGAGCGGCAAAAGAGGATGGTACGCTTTTAGCAAAAGGAGGAAACCCGCAGTTCGCTGCGGGCAAAAACCCATCCCACCTCATGAGAAAGACCCTCAACACCCTTATCCCGGCGCTTGCGCTTTCCCTGTTCTCAGGCGTCTCCCTTACCCAGGCCGGCACTTATGTCTCCAACGAGAAAAACGTTGTTCAGACGCAACCGGCTCCTGTAGAGCCCTGCGCAGGGGACATCAGTTACAACAACATCGAGCTTCTTTACGCCTACACCGACTTCGATGACAACGGAGGCGGCTCCGGCCATTCGAATGGCGGTAAGCTGAACATCGAATACAGTCCGTTCAAAAACTTCTACCTGACTGCAGGCGGCGAGTACTATCATCTCAACAATGCTGATCTCTGGATTGTGAACGGAGGGATCGGCGGATATTTGCCTCTCACGCAGCACATCCATCTTGCCGTTGATGCCGGCATCCTCTGGACTGACATCGAATATGACGACGATGTCTTCATCGGCGACAACAGCGACAGTGATACCGGCTGGTATGTTCGCCCCCACCTGCGCGGCAAGTGGGGCTGCTTCGAGGCTCATGCCGGGGCGCTCTACCGGGACATGGGCGATTTCAACGCCGCCGGTGAGGATGGCCGGTGGGCGGGGTTTGCCCAGTTGTATTATCACCTGACGCCCTCCCTCGACCTGACTGCCGGCGTGCTTTGCGATGAAGATCTCACGCAGGTCAACGGCGGTATCCGCTGGCGTTTCTGAACGCTTTGCCAATTGTGTTGGTGCATGATGGAGAGCCCTGCGGAGTCATCTGCAGGGCTCTTTCATGTACGGCCGGACATTTCTTGACCCCGTCCGCAAATTTACTATCCTTGCGTTCGAAAGGAACGCTTCGGTTATGCCCGCGGTCTATCTCCAAATTCCGGATATCGAGGGAACCGTGAAGACGCCTGGTTTCGAAGGCTGGATCGAACTGGAGTCCTATTCCTTTGCCGGCCCCGTGCCGGTTCAAACGGGCGGGGGCGGCGGCAACACGCCGCTCAAGTCGATTGATTCTGTTGGCATCACTAAACGGATCGACAAGGCCAGCCCCCGTTTTTACAAAACCAGTGGTATCGTCTGGCCGGAGGTGGTTCTTTACGCGGAGGGCCACTCTGCAGGGGCCCTCGTCTACGTCATGTCCGGGGTGGTGCTCACCGGAATCTCCATGGCGGCAGCCGGACGCAATCCGCTCGAGTCCATCACCCTGAACTTCACCGGCCTTAAGCTGATGTCCGCCGGTGAATACTGGATTTCGAAGAAAATCCAATCCGTCGTCCGAAGGGTCACAGGCTGGTTTTAGAGGGTTTGGATAAATAGGAAGCCGTTACAGCGGGACTCCGGTCTCGCAGCAACCTCCACCCTCGTCCGCAGGCTGCCCCCGCGGCCGAAGTTCCCCTTCCGGCGGCTAAACCGCTCTGGTGGCTCCGGAAGCCGGGGTTGCGTTTCCCGTAAACCGCGGACAGAAATTTTTTTGTCGGCTAACATGTAATCGCGGCGAACCAAAAGCGAATCCAACTGTAACCCTTTTTCCAATGTCACTTATTTCCACCGTCGTAGGCACCTGTGCCGGCAGCTATCGCAATCTCATGGGACGGGCCGTCAAAGTCGGCGGTCCGGCGGGGGGACTGGTCGGGATGATGTCCGATCTCGGGGCGC
>DATAIE010001120.1:0-1995 GCA_036262875.1 Verrucomicrobiales bacterium | reverse complement strand
ATGCTGCTGCGCGGGCGTTTCGGGCGCGCTGCGGCGGTGCAGTTTTCCTCCGGTGAACTGCTGGCGGCTGCCAGCCGGCGAAAACGCAGTGCTCCGGGCCGACTGCTCGCCGGCCTGCGTTATCCGGCTCTCGCCCTGCTTATCGGTGCTCTCGCGCGGCCTCAGGTGGACAAGGGCCTTTCTCAACGGGATGCCATGGGGATCAATGTGATGTTCGTGCTCGATTTCTCGAGCACCATGACCACGAAGGATTTCTGGCTGGACGGAAAGCGCGTGAGCCGTGTGGATGCCATGAAGCGTGTGGTGAATGAGTTCATCAAATCCCGGCCCGAGGACCGAATAGGGGCGGTCTACTTCGATCGCGGCGCGGCGCTCATCAGTCCGCTAACGCTCGATCACGAGTGGCTCATGGAGCATGTGGACAGCCAGGAATCCAGCCACGGCACGGCTCCGGGCTCCGGCATGCTGATCGCCGCGGAGGCGCTGCTGCTGGGGGCGGAAAATCAGACCAAGGTCATGATCACCGTGACGGACGCGGATCAAATCAACGAAGGTCCGGAGATCGTGGAGGTGGCGAAGGCCTTCGCCCCCAAAGGCATCCGGACCCATGTGATCCAGATCGTGGATTTTTCCCAGGCCTCGCGTTATGCCGCCAGCGGGGAGGAGTTGAAAGAGGTGTCCCGGATTACCGGCGGGCAGTTCTTCAAGGTTTCGGACTACGCGGGACTGCGCAAGGTCTACAGCCAGATCGACTCGCTGGAGAAGTCGGCCTTCAAGGAAAAGAAACAACAGTCCTGGCGTGAGATCATGGAATGGTTTGCGGTTCCCGCGGCGTTCCTGCTGCTCCTCATTTTTATCCTCGAACGCACCGTATGGCGGAGACTCCCCTGAAATTTGCCTGGCCATGGCTCCTGGCGGCGGCGGTGATTCTGCCGCTGCTCGTGCTGAGTTTGCACCGGTTGAATGTGCGCGCCGCGAAGCGCAAGCTCGGCGGCGTGATCGCGCCCCGGCTGCGCAGCCAGTTGCTGCGCTCGGTGAGTTTTGGAAAACGCCGGTGGAAGGCGCTGCTCTGCGCGCTCGGCATCGGGTTCCTTGTGGCCGCCATTGCCCGGCCGCAGATGGGTTTTCAATCCGTGGAGGTTGAGCGCTCGTCGGTGGACTTTTTCATCGCCCTGGACCTTTCCCGCTCCATGCTCGCCGAGGATATGGTGACGGACGCCGGCAAGCCTCAATCCCGGCTGGAGGCCGCCCGCACCGGCATCGTGAGTTTCCTCGACAGCCTGGGCAGTGACCGCGCGGGTCTTATCGTGTTTGCCGGCGACGCGTTTCTTGCCTCGCCCATCACGCAGGATCACGAGACCTTGAAGCGGAACCTGGCGTCCGTCGATCCCCGCACCATCGCCCATCAGGGGAGCGACATGGCCAAGGCCATCAACCTCGCCGTGAAGACCTTTGAGAAAGGGAAATATGACAGCAAGGCGCTCGTCCTCGTGACGGACGGCGAGGAGTTGCAGGGCGAGGCGGTGATTGCCGCCCGCGAAGCGGCGCGGAAAGGGATTTCGCTGTTCACCGTGGGCGTCGGCACCTCAGCGGGCGCGCGCATTCCCGACCGCCAGGACGGCGGACCGTTGCGGTTTGCGCAGAATGAATTCCACCGGGACGTGCTGACACGGCTGAATGAACACATGCTCCAGCAGTTGGCGGCTTCCGGGCGGGGCTTTTACAAACCGGTTGGCAAAGAGGGCGGGGGACTGAAGGAGGTATGGGAACGGGGCCTTGTGCCGCTGGCGAAGGGAACTCAGACCCGCCCGTCGAAGGATATGCAGGAGTATTTTCAGTGGCCGCTAGCCCTGGCACTGCTGCTGCTGCTTTGGGAAATGCTTGTCAGTGACCGCCGTAATGCATTAAAGGTATCGCGCCCATGAAGACATCCGCCATTGCTCTCAGCCTCCTGGCCACCGGTTCGTTCGCAGGGGCTAAAGGACTCGAACAGGA
>DATAIE010001119.1:0-2269 GCA_036262875.1 Verrucomicrobiales bacterium | reverse complement strand
TTCCGGATGTCGAACGGGCCGAAGAGTTCCGAGGGTTCCGTGAACCGGGTGAGGAGGTAATCGAACGTGTGCCCCCTCAGGCGGGCGGCCAGCGACTGCACGAGCGCGCTCTTCGCCGTGCCCGGCGGACCCAGCAGGAAGACATTCTCTCCCGCGACCAGCCCCACGCCGAGAAGATCGATGATCTCGTCCTTCCCGATGAACTCGGACTTCATGGGGGTGAGCACTTCGGTGACGAGACGCGCGGCGATGGTGGTGGACATGGGGGAGCGGGGCAGGGGCCGGGGAAACCGTTCCAGAGATTCCCGGAACCGGCAAGGGATCAACGGCGGCCTGAGAACTCGCGGCGTTTGTCAGGGAGGGGCGAGCACCGTTTCCAGAACGAGCTCCGCCATTTTGCCGGGTTCCACCGAAACCGGCTGACGGACCTCACGCTCCTTGTAAGGGGACTTGTAGATCACTACAAATTCGCCGGGAGCTGTGTTGATGGCGAATCGCCCCTCTGCATCCGTGACCGCTGATCCTGCCTGCGTCTGTGTTCCATTCGCCATTTCCAGGACGATTTTTTCACCACTCAAAGGAGTTACCGAAACCTTTGCTCCGCCGCCGTTGACCGGATTCGGCAGGAAACGCTGCTGGAGTACTCCCCGGACCCCGGAGGAAACGGAGGAGGGGTTGCCGGGCTTTCCGCAGGAAATCACGAGCAGTGAGAGAAGGAGGGTGAGAAGCCGGAGGATCATGGCACTGGCAGGACGGCATCAGTTCTAACTAAGGACCACCCTGGCGCGCAATACTGCCCTTTGCCTTTATTTCCTCCAGCTTCTTCAACATCGCTGTCACACGGGCCGGCTGACCGGCGGCGAGATTGGTTTGCTCGCCGGGGTCTTTGCTCAGATCGTAGAGTTGTGCGCCGTCGTCATTGCCGAGTTCGATGTTCGTGCCCTGACTCCGTTTCGGCCCCTTTGAGACCGGAATCAGTTTCCACGGGCCTTCCCGCAGGGCGAGGCTGCCCGAGTATTCCACCAGGCTTTCGCGTCCCGCGGGCGAATCCCCCAGCAGTGCGGGCAGTTGATTCTCACTGTCCGGCGCGGCGGAGGCCTCGAATTTCTGTCCCGTCAGCGCCGCGAAACTGGCTGCGAAATCCACCTGGCTGACCAGCGCGTCGGAAGTCCCCGGTTTCACCCGGCCAGGCCAGCGCACGATCAAGGGCACGCGTGTACCCGCTTCGAATAAACTGTATTTTCCCCCGCGCAGCGGTCCGGCAGGCTTGTGCCCGTTCAGCTTTTCCACCGCGTCATCCTTGTAGCCGTCGTCCACCACCGGCCCGTTGTCGCTGGTGAAGATGACGAGCGTCTTTTCTGTCAATCCCAGGCGGTCCAGGGTGCTCAGCACCTCGCCTACTCCCCAGTCCATTTGTATGATGGCATCCCCGCGGGGACCGAGTCCCGATTTTCCGACAAAGCGCGGATGAGGCACGCGGGGCACGTGAGGTTCGTGCGTGGCATAATACAGGAAGAACGGGCGGTCTTTGTTTGTCTCGATAAAACCGGTGGCCTTTTTTAAAAAAATATCCGGCATATCTTCGTCCTTCCACAGCGCTGCTTTCCCGCCGGCCATGTAGCCGATGCGGCTGATGCCGTTCACGATCGTCCGGTCGTGGCCGTGGCTGGGATGCATTTTCAGAAGCTCCGGATTCTTCGCCCCTGTCGGCCAGTCACCGACGGGCTTGTCATAACTCACGGTGATGGGATCCGCTGCGTCGAGTCCCGCGACATGACCGTTTTCCACATACACGCACGGCACACGATCCCCCGTCGCCGCCATGATGAAGGAGAAATCGAAACCGGTCTCCGCCGGGCCGGGCTTGATCTCCGTATTCCAGTTTACCCTGCCGCTGCCCAGTCCGAGGTGCCACTTGCCTACGACACCCGTCGCATAGCCCGCCTGCTTCAGCACGGAGGCGATCGTCGTGCGGCCGCTGCCGATGATGAGAGACGCATCTCCCGGGAGGACACCCGTGCCCTTTTTGCGAAAGGCGTATTCGCCCGTCATCAGTGAATAGCGCGAAGGCGTGCAGGTGGACGACGTGCAGTGACCATCGGTGAACCGCAGCCCCTCTTTCGCAAGGTGGTCGATGTTCGGCGTGGGAATTCGCTGACCCGCATAACAACTGACATCCCCGTAGCCAAGATCATCGGCGCAGATGAGAAGCACGTTTGGCCTGTCCGCGCCGATGGCCGCTGTGCAGGTGAGTAGGAGAGAGAAGATG
>DATAIE010001118.1:0-6469 GCA_036262875.1 Verrucomicrobiales bacterium | reverse complement strand
ATGCCCGCGGTGAAATGACAGCCGCCCAGGTCCAGAGTGGTGGTGCCCGTATTCTTCAACTCCACGAACTCGAGATCATCGGAAAGCACCGCTCCGGAGGGCAGGGGATTGTAGTGAATCTCAGTGAGCGCCAGGGAGCCGAACGTTTGCGCCGGAAAGAACGTCGCCTCATCGAGAGCGCTCCATGTGCTGCCATCCAGAACACGCGTGCGAATGGTCATCGACGCGGTCAGGGACACCGGTGAACTGTAGGTCAGGGCAGACGCACTTACCGCTCCTCCGATCGCCCGGGGATCCGAGCCGTCCGTGGTGAAGATCACGTTCCCGGTGGCGTTGGGATTTTGCAGGGTAATGGCAGCACCGAAGGCCAGGGTGCCTCCGCGCTGCGGCGTGAACAGCGGGGCATTGAGAGACGGGAAATAACCGCGCGCCTTGAGTTGATTCAGCACGATGCCGGTACGCTGCGGAAACCACGTGTTGAGCAGATCGTTGACGCGGGGCAGCCAGTCGTCCTCGCGGGTGAGCGGCGTTCCATTGAGTGCATCGCCCCAGCGTGCGGATTCACCGACGATCGCGCGGTCGATTTCATTCTTTCTCGCGAGGTAAGCGGCGGCGGTCTTCGCCGGAGTGAGCGCGCCGCCATTGAAAAAGTGCTTTTGCACCCGGTCCGCGAAAAGAATGCGGTATTCCGGATTCAGCAGGCACCGCTCCATGAAACGCCGGGGGTTCGCTGCGTTGTAGGTCGACCCTACACCGTAGTTCCCGGTGATGTCGGCGGAGAGATTCATGAAACTGTATTCAGAATCATGGGCGAGGTAGGCCCACGGGAGGTCAGCGTTCCGTGCCCGGATTGCGAAGTAGTTGTTCACCACGCTGCCCCCGATGAATGTCGGTCCATCCTCGTTATCGATGATGAAGTTCATCAGCATGTAGTCCGTCATCGCCGCGGGATCGAGGAGCGGCTTGAAGGCGGGATTGCGCGTGCCGTCGGGATTCAGCCCCTGGGTTTCCATGTATCCGGCGAGCGTGGTGATGGAGGCCGCCTCTGTCTTCTGCCAGAGCAGATTGTAGTCGCTGTCTCCGCCGGACGCTGCCTCGATGTTGAAGGCGTTCGTTTTGATGATGTCCCAGTCGTCTTCAGTGGCTCCGAAATGCTGCACGCAGAACGAGGGATTGATGCGCTCCTCGGTATCGTAGACGCCCCAGTACTGACCGTTGATGTAAACGTGATAGTAGCTGCCCCGGGTCGATGGCCGGCCCATGGCGGTCATGAGATCGCGGGCGAAAATGTCGCCGATGAAATGAGCATCGCTGGAACCGAGATAAGCCCACGAGTAGTCCTGCGAGGTGCGCAGATCGACCACGTCCTGCTCCGGCGGGCCGTCCTGGCCGAAGATCGGGTAGCGGAGTTTCCCGCTGCCGTACTGGTCGCGGAAGAAGAACCGCAGCGAATGCTTCGGGTTGTTCCCGTCCCGGGAGAAGTTGCCGCGAATGCGCACCCCGCAGTCCTGCTGGAATCCCTCCTTTGAGCCGTCGGGGAAGATCAGTTCCATACTGCACGCGCGCTCCCAGGCGTCGCCGTTGTTGTTGGCGTTCACATACACACCGGTCGCGGGATCGAAGAGATTGGCGAGGTCTGTGACGAGACTGAGCGCGGGAAGGGACTTCAGATCATTGGTAATGGTGGCATTCCACGGCGCCACATTCACAATGTTGGGATCCATGCCGTAGTCGAGCTTCTGACCGTTCACGGGAGTGGTCGGCCAGGTCGTGGTGGTGGTGGGCGAGCCGGGCGGATTTGTAATGACAGGAGGCGTCGAAGGTTGCGTCAGGACATCGCTTAAGAAGACATACGTTTGAGTGAGGACGGGCGAGGGATCGCTGCCGGCCTTAAGGGCGATGGCGCGCAGTGTGGTCGTCTTGTTGACCGTCACGGGACCGGAATACAGGGCGCTGGAAGCAGTGGGTGCAGAGCCGTCGTAGGTGTAGCGGATCTGCGCGCCGGAGGACCCGGTGCTGAGTGTGAGGGAAAAGGGAGCCGTGAAGAATCCGTGGGATTGCGAGGCGACGACGGGCGCGACACGATTGTAGACAGGTGTGGTATTGAACGTCCCGGGAGTGGGAGCCGTGAAGAACTGCTGCGCCCCGGGTGTGACGGTGATCTGCGCCAGCTCCGGCTGGAGGAGGAAATCGGTGTCGGCGGCCGAGGCGTTCAGCGCATGGACCGCGAGGACATTGGACCCACTGACGAGCAGCGACTTGAAGGCGGTGAGGTCCAGGTTTTCCTGGAGCCCTGCATCGGTGTTGGAGCGTGTTGCAGAAGCGGTGGAGAGATTCGTGAGGGCCCCGGCGGGCGCATTGCGGCGGAGGATTTCCGTTCCATTCAGATAGAGAGCGAGGCCATCATCATAGCGCACGGGAAGTGTCAGGCTCGTGACGGCGGACGGATTGGGGACGTTGAAGGGAAATCGCGCGTAGAGTGAAGAGGACGCGCCCTGCATGCCCGTGACGGCGGTGCGAATGTGGGGAGCGAGCGACACGGAGCCCGGGCCGGTGAGGGGCGCTTTCACGGCGAGGCCACCGTTGGCAGTGTCCCCCACGAGATCGAAGACAGCGGCGGTCCATGACGTGCGCGTGCCCTGCGCGGCATAGAGTTCCACCTCCGCGCCGCCGGTGCTGCTGAAGAAGACGAGCCGGAGGGGATAGTCACCTGCCGCCGGAAAGGTGAAGGTGTTGAGCGTTTGCACCGCGCCGCTGGTGGTGCCGGGGAGCGAGGCGCTGAACGTGCCCACCGTGAGGCCGAATCCGTCATTGCTGTTCACGCCAAAGGTCCATGCGCCTGCGGACGGGATGGTGACGATGCCGGTGCACTCGATGACCACGTTGTCCACGTCGGAACCGTTCATGCCCGGGGGCTGGAAATTGCCGCCGTAATTGCCCGTCGCCCCGGTGTTCCAGTAGTCTATCACGGCCCGGTTTTCGGTGTCCGACTGCGATTGCTGGGAAGGCGTGGACAGGACGGTCTCCGCCGTCGAGAGACTGCTCACATTCACGCTGGCCTGCACCGCCTTTACTGCGAAGCCGGGAAATTGAGGTTCAAAGCCGAGGCCGCTCGTCCCCGTTGCCCACGCCGCGTCATTGAAGCCCGGAGCAGTCCACGTGGTGCCCAGCGAGTCATCTGCGGGCACACGCCATTTCACCGCGGCATTGGACGTCAGGAAATCGGTGCGGACTACGGTCTGTGCGGTGCCATAGCTGTGGTCGCTGAACTGGGCGGGATATTCGTCGAATTCCACGGCCACCGAGCGGTCCGGTCTTGTCAGGGCGAGATAGCCGCCGCGGGAGGAGAGGCTGAAGTTCGTATGCAGCGGCGCGCCGGGAGTGGCGCGATTTTTGGACGAGGCGAATACGACGAGCGTTTGCCGCGGTCCCAGGCTCACGGCGGGAAACGTCCATTTGGCCCGGTCATCCTTTGAATCGGTGAGATGCCATCCCAGGAGAGAAACCGTGCCGGATTCGTTGTAGAGTTCAATCCAGTCCGACCGGTCTCCGTCTTCGTCCGCGAGGCCAGTGTCATTGGAGGCGACGAATTCGGAGATTGCCGGCTCCGCCGCGGCACGAAGGCACAGCACAGCAAGCAGCGCGAAGGCGCAAAGGGGTCTGGTCATGGTAGCGTGGTCGGTTGGAACAGGTAAATGTAACACACTACGTTCCGTGCGCCATGTTCAGGTGTTTCAGGCTGTGCAAATATCAATGCGGGCCATGATTCAAGAGAATGAATTCCGTGCGCATTTGTTTTCGCTTCGGTTAAAGTCGCGAAGCTATCCGGTGAAAAATCCCCTCTGACATTCCATGGATTCCTCTCTCACGCCTCCCGGTCATCCTGGCATCCCTGCGCGCTGGACATCGAGCGCCAAGAACGGAGTCGGCACCAGCACCGGGGCGCAGAGCCCCGTGTGGTTCACGCTGTCCCACGGCATCGTCAATGAAGTGTATTACCCGCGTCTCGATCAGGCGAATATCCGGGACCTCGGCCTCATCGTTTCGGACGGAGGTGATTTCCTTTCCGAGGAGAAGCGGCACACGGTGACGCTCATCGAGAATCTTTCCCCCGGGGTGCCGGCCTACCGGATGGTGAATACCTGCGTGCAGGGGCGCTACCGGATTTATAAGACGGTTTTCACCGATCCGCGCCGGGCGTGTCTGATGCAGCACATCCGGTTTGAGGTGCTCGCGGGCCCGCCGGAGGACTACCGCCTTTATGCGCTGCTTTCGCCGCACCTTTTTAACCAGGGAGCGGACAACAGCGGGTGGGCGGGCAACTACAAGGGGCTGCCCATGCTGTTCGCCCAGGGCCACGGAAGAGGTCTGGCGCTGGCCTGTTCGCTGGGCTGGTCTTCCATGAGTTGCGGGTATGTGGGCACCAGTGACGGCTGGCATGAACTCCACAATTACAAAAAACTGAACACGCGATACCGCGAGGCGCGAAATGGCAATATCGCTCTCACCGGGGAGGTCGACCTCACACGCGGCACCGAGTTCCTCATGGTGCTGAGTTTCGGCCAAAGCGCGGATGAGGCCGGGATGCGGGCGCGGCTCAGTCTGCAGTCTCCCTGGGAGGATGCGCTGGCGGAATACATGGCGGGGTGGGAGGATTTTCAGAGCACCTGCCGGCCTCTGGCGGATGCGGACCCGAATCCTCCTGACATTTACCGCGTGAGCACCTCCGTGCTGCGGACGCATCATGAGAAGACCTTCCCCGGCGGGCTCATTGCGAGTCTTTCGATTCCCTGGGGATTCAGCAAGGGGGACAATGATCTGGGCGGCTACCACCTCGTTTGGCCGCGGGATCAGGTGGAAACGGCGGGCGCGCTGCTCGCCTGCGGCGATACGCAGGATGCCCGGGAAGTGCTGCTGTATCTGCGCTCTGTGCAGGATGCGGACGGCCACTGGCCGCAAAACATGTGGCTGGACGGCACGCCTTACTGGACCGGCATCCAGCTCGATGAGACGGCATTCCCCATTCTGCTGGCGGATGCACTCTATCGCGCGGAGGCGCTGGGCAGGATCGATGCATGGGCCATGGTGCGGTCCGCCGCCTCCTACCTGATTTGTCAGGGACCGGTGACCCATCAGGACCGCTGGGAGGAAAACGGCGGCTACTCGCCCTTCACCCTCGCGGTGGTCATTGCGGGATTGCTCGCGGCGGCGGACTTTGCGGACAGGTCGGGAGAGCCGTCGTTTGCCGCCTATTGCCGCGAGACGGCGGATGCGTGGAATGATCAAATCGAGCGCTGGACGTATGCCACCGGGACGGCACTCGCTGCGAAGGTGGGTGTCGAGGGTTACTACGTGCGCATCGCCCCGCCGGAGGTGGCGGATGCCGGTTCGCCGGTGGGAGGCATGGTGCCGGTGAAGAACCGCCCGCACGGAGAGAGTTCCGTGCCGGCGGAGGAACTCATCAGCCCGGATGCGCTGGCGCTGGTGCGATTCGGACTGCGCGCCGCCGATGACCCGCGCATTACGAACACGGTGAAGGTGATCGACGCCGTCCTGAAAACAGAGACGACCTCCGGACCGGTGTGGCACCGTTACAATCTGGATGGCTACGGCGAACAGGAGGACGGCAGTCCCTTCGACGGCACGGGGATCGGTCGCGGCTGGCCGCTGCTGACGGGAGAGCGCGCCCACTACGAGCTGGCCGCGGGAAACCGCGAGGAAGCCGACCGCCTCTGCGGGGCCATGGAACTCACCGCGGGACAGGGCGGACTGTTTCCCGAACAGATTTGGGACGCCCCTGACATTCCGGCACGCGAGCTCTACAACGGCCACTACACCGGCTCCGCCATGCCGCTGGTGTGGGCGCATGCGGAGTTTATCAAACTGCGGCGCTCGCTGACAGACGGTCACGTCTTCGACCTGCCGCCCCAGACGGTGCAGCGATACCTTGTCGAAAAAGTCCGGCCCGCGCATCACCCCTGGCGGTTCACGCAGCAAAGCAGCACCCTGCCCGAAGGACTCATCCTTCGCATCGAGACCCTGGCTCCCGCCCGCGTCCGCTGGAGTGTGGATGAGTGGGAGACAGTGGCGGATTCCGATTCCCGGGATACCGGCACCGGTCTTCATGCAACGGACCTGCCCACCGCCGGCCTCACCGTGGGTGCCAGGGTCCTCTTCACGTTTTACTGGCCGCAATCCGGCAGATGGGAAGGCGTGGACTTTGTTGTTAGTGCCGGGTAGGCTCGCCGACGGGAGCGGGACGGAGATTCGCGTGCCGTGGAAAAGCGTTTTCGCAGCATGGCCGCCGCAGGCTCTTGGAGTGCTGCAGGCATTGCAGCTTTGGCGGGACGGTGCGCGCAGGTGAGAACGCTTTCCTCTCCTGGGGATCACGCGGTTTTGAGGGACGGGGAGCGTTCACTCACAGCCGGAACTTCTCTCACAGAATGGACGCCCTCGCCGCAGAGCTGCA
>DATAIE010001117.1:0-6263 GCA_036262875.1 Verrucomicrobiales bacterium | reverse complement strand
GCAGATGCTCCGTCTCCTCTTCGCTCAGGGTTCCGGGAAGGGATGAGTCGAGCCTTGGAACCATGAGGCCGTCCGCGATGTCCTTCGGGAGAAACCCGCGTGCGCACAAAAATCGAAAAAAAATCTTCAGCGCGATCCCGTTCAGCCGGATTGTCGCGCTGCTGATTCCATCGCTCTTTCGAGCCATCAGATAGGCTGTAAGTAATTGAAGGTCAACAGGTTCAACCTCCTCGATCTTCTTGCGGGCCACCCATTGCACAAAGCCATCCAGGGACTGCCGAACGGAGAGTTGATAATTGACCGACAATCCCCGCTCAGTGGCGAGATAGAGAATCAGACGATCGATGGCCGCAGACAAACGCATTCAACCGATTGTAACCTTCCTCAAACAGGTTGCCAAGGAGACGAATTTTAAATTTGCAAAATAACGATGGTAATTTACGTTATTTATTATAATTCAGATCTGTTCCAACTTTTAGCCTTAACGGCACCCCCTGACCTATGCCCGGAAAGAAAATACTCGTGGTGGAAGACCACAAAGACAGCTGCCTGTGGATTTCCGCGGTGCTTCGCCAGTCCGGCTTTATTGCGGTGGAGGCCGGCGATGGGACTCTGGCGGTGCGTCTTGCTCACAGTGAGGAGCCCGATGTGATCCTGCTCGACATGCACTTGCCCTGCGGCGGCGGCGATTTCGTACTTGAGAGCCTGCAGAGACAACCCACCGGCAAAAAGATTCCGGTGATTATCATGAGCGGCGATTCCGAACTCGATGAAGACGCGCTGCGGGAAATGGGTGCGGTAGCCGTGTTTCGCAAACCCGTGGATGTCCACGCTTTCCTCCGGGCCATCAAAGAATGGACGGGTAAGGAGGTGCCGGAACTGACTCCGGCCTAACAAAAATCGGGGAGACGCTATTTAGGCGCTTCCTCTTTCTTTGATGGACTGGTCACAGCGGCCGGAGCCTGCCTGTTACCAATTCCGGCACCCCAGGGGAACCACTTTTCTTCGACTTCCGTTACAAGACATACTGATCGCAGGGCATCGAAAAGACTGATGTTGCGAAGGCTCAGTGTCACCGTGCCCTGCGGCGCGAGATCGTGACGGACAGCAAAAACCGGATTGACGGAACCGCGGGAAACCTCCGCAGCCTTCCGTTGCAGGTAGTTCAGCGCATCCGCGAGCGGCGCATCCTTCATTTCGATCTGATCGATCACGATCTTCCTCGCGGCGACATCCATGTTAGGAAGCTTGGGATTTCCGGCATCCCACGCTCCCCTGCTCTCCACGGAGGACTCTTTCACATTGATGCCGCCGGCGGTGTATGAGATGCGCACGCCGCCCGCATAGCCCAGCGCTTCCAGCACCTGGTCCAGGGACACCTGGGAGACATTCATCGAGATATTGCGGCTGCTCGCCGCCTCGGAAAGCTGACTTGTGACGCTAACAGTTAGTTTCTCTGCGGCCGACGCCTTCTCAATCTGTTTCGCGACGGTCGAAATCGCATCGTCCAGCGTGGCGCCGCCCCACTCTATCCGGCTGACCATTCCGGCTTTCGCCACTTTGAGTGAGCGAGGAATTTTAGCCTGCTCGCGCTCTGCGACAGCCACCTGCGCAAGTTGAATCCGCGCCAGTTCAAAATCCGGCTTCGCTTTGAGCAGGCGCTCAAAGCACTGGCGCGCGACCGGCAGATCCCCGCGTTCGAGCGCCGCCTTCCCCTTCTCATACACCTGAAGGCCCGTAAGTTTGGGTTCCTCACCCATCGACCAGGATGCCGCTGCGAAAGTGAGGACCACCGGAAGCAAAAGGAGTGTCTTCATACGATTATTGAAGCGGACACCGGGTGTTTTGCCAGAAACCGGGGGAACTTGACAAGAAAATTATAGGGAATTTTCTTATTGAGCGGACATTCCCGCCGTACGGCACGGTTTAAGCGTTGTTTAATGCGCCCGTGCCGGGGCCCGCGCCCAAGGCTCCTGTTGATTCCAGTCAGCCAGGCTCTCCGTTACGCGACGGGAAGGCTGATCCAGAACGTGGTGGTCTCCGCGTCGCACTTCACGCCGAGAGTACCGCCCATCTGGGACAAAAGCACCGCGGCAATAGTCAGGCCGATCCCGTAATGCTTGCTGTCCCGCGTGCTCATGAAAGGCTTGAAAATCTCACGGATCTTTTCCGGCTGGATGGTGCAGCCGGAATTTCTAACAAAAATGTCCACACATCCCGGGCGTCCGCCGGGGACCTTGCCCGGAGGCACCACATCGAGTCCCACCACGCCGGGTTTGCCCGTCGCGGCCACGGCTTCCGCTCCATTGAGAATGAGTTCGTTGAAAACGTCCTTGAGCCGCCCGTTGTCGGCGGTCACCGCCGGGACATCCGGACTGACGTTCAACTGGAAGTTCACTCCCAGCCGCTGGCAGGGAGCCCGGAGACTGCTTTCGATCAATGGAATGTACTCCTTCAACTGCACCGGCTGCAAATTGATCCGGACACATCCGGCTGCTGCGAGAATTCTCTCCGCCAGCCCCGCGGCGCCCTGGGCGGCCTCCTTCATGTGATCGAGGTTTTCCTTCACCGTGGGATCGAGGCCATCCGTCATCAGGATCAGACTGGAGAACCCCTGAATCACCGCCAGAAAATTGTTCTGTTTATGCGTCAGACCCCGGAGCAGAACATTGAAAAAATCTCCCACCGGTGAGCCTTGGATCGGGGGAGGGAGGGCCATTGTATATCCATAGGAGGTGGGCTCAGAAGTCTGCATCTCGGTCAATTTGGGAAGTTCCCATAAAAATAAGGTTTTTAAGGTTTTGTAAAGCAAAATAATCAGGATTTACAAATTACCGGTAAGACATGGAACGGCGGTGCAGACGCTGCTTCTCGCGATGCGGGAAGGTTTCCCTCCGCATCGTAAAACCGTGCTATGCTGCGGAAATATTTTTACCGTGTATGTCTTCTGAAAACGCCCCTTCCCCGCCCCGGCGGCGACGCTTTTCCTTTAGCCGGCCGCATGATACGCGTCCGCCGGCTTTAGCTCCCGGCGCGCTGGTCCACGTCGGTGAGCAGCGAGTCAAAGACGTGACCTTTCGCGTTACCGACTATTCTCCGGAGGAGGTTAAGGAGTTGCATAGTGATTCCGTTCCCGACTGCGTGGCATTCGAAGGCCGCGACAGCCCGGCGTGGATCATGGTGACTGGCCTTCACGACGTCAAAAAAATCGGCGAACTCCTGGAGGCCTACCACATCCATCCGCTGGTGCAGGACGATATCCTGAACACGACCCAGCAGCCGAAAATGGAGGACTTCGGCAGCTATCTCTTCATCACCGCAAAACAGCTTACCGAAACCAACGGAGAGTGCGCCGAGCCCTACGATCTGCAGCACTTCTCTCTCATCCTGACAGAACGCGTTCTGCTCACCTTCCACGAAGCTCCCAGCGAAGTGTTCGCGCCGGTTCTCCAGCGCCTGAAGGAAGGGAAGGGGAAACTGCGGGCCCGCGGGCCGGACTACCTGATGTGGGCTCTGCTCGATGCCCTCCTGGACTACTACCTCTCGGCACTCGGCCACATGGACGAAAAGGTGGCGGCACTCGACGAGGAACTTACGAAACCCAGTCCCTCGATCGCTCTTTCCGATATCCATTCGCTGCGGGCGGCCACGCATTTTCTCTATCGTATCGTGCGGCCCATGCGGGAGCTCGTGGTGTCCCTGCAACACAGCGAAAGCGATCTGCTTACGCCTCCTCTCACGCCCTTCCTGCGGGATCTCTATGATCACTCATGGCACGCCATCGAGAGCGCCGACCATCTTCGCGAAGCGGTCACCGCCATGCGCGAATATCACCAGGCCATCCTCGCCCAGCGCATGAACGAAGTGATGAAAGTGCTCACCGCACTCAGCACCGTTTTCCTTCCGCTCACCTTTGTGGCCGGGGTCTACGGCATGAACTTCGACAACCAGCCCGAGTACCACTGGTATCATGGGTACGCCTTCGTGTGGGCCATCTTCATCACCGTCTCCATCGTGACCCTTTGGATCTTCAAGCGCCGGAAATGGCTCTGAACCGCCTTCCGCTTTGACGTTTAGTTAGGGAGCTTCCCGAAAGAACTATCAGAAAGGGTCTCACGTGAAATGCTGCCTCTTCCCTGTGTCCCCTCTTTCTCTCCTTTCTTTCTGAAGCGCTGAAAGCGCGGGACAACAAAGCCCAGGGCCAGCCTGCGAAGCAGGCGCAGCCCTGGGTGCCTCCCCGCAACGAAATGAGCCCTGCAAGGGCGGGACACCCTCCGCCGCCACCTTGCGCTTCCGGAAAAGGACAGTCGGACGCCTGGGAAATTCCGGGAAAATTCTCCCGCCCTGATCAGGGCTCAGGCTTCGGTCTGCTTCTACCCGGGGCTGCGCCGCTGCGCTGGCTTGCCCCGGGCTCTGCTGCCCCGCCCCTGTCAGGGCTTCGAATCGTCATGCCGCCTCAGCGGGAGAACGCGGGAGAATCCAGCATTCCGGAGATTCCCTTCGGCGATCCGTCTAATAAAACAGCCAGCAAAACAGCACGGCGCTGAACATGGCGACCGCATCGGCGACCAGCCCGGCGGCCACGGCGTGGCGCATGCGTTTGATTCCCACGCTGCCAAAATAAACCGCCGCCACGTAGAAGGTCGTTTCCGTGCTGCCGTTGATCGTCGCGGCGATCATGGTGATGAGGCTGTCCGGTTGATGGGTGGTGGCCAGTTCATCGAGAACTCCCCGGGCCGCGCCTGCGCTGAGCGGACGTACGATGGCCATGGGGAGAACCTCCACGGGAAAACCAACGAGTCCCAAAACAGGGCGCAGGGCGTTCTCCAGCAGCGCCAGGGCTCCACTTTCCGTAAACATCCCCAGCGCCACGAGCATCGCCACCACATACGGAATCACGCGCAGTACTGTCTGCATTCCGTCCCGACCGCCCTCCACCAGTTCCTCATATACTTTGAGCCCCTGCATTGCCGCAAAGAGCACACAAAAGCCAACGAAGACCGGCACCGTGACGATCGAGAAAAAGGAGACCGCACGCCCCAGGGGATCGCCAGGGAGGCCCTTTACCCAGGGCACCTCTCCCTTGAGGCCCAGTGCATTCCACAGGCTGCTCTGCATCTCCGCCAGCCTGTCCGGGAACCACACGAAAAACACGCCCGTCACCAGAGGGAGCAAAAACCACAGGACCATCAGCGCCCGCTGCCAGCCTTTGAGACGCTTTGGCTGCACCGGCTGATACTCCTCCTTCTTTTCCTGCGCCGCCGGCAGTTCCTCCGCGGGGACCGGCTGCGCCCGGAACGCTCCCATCCGCTGCATAAGTTTGGCCGCCAGCACGCCCGCGATGGTCGCCACCACCGTGGTCAGCAGCGCCGGCAGGATGACGCCCATCGGCTTCGTGGCCCCTTTTGCCTGTAAAAGCGCGATGGTGGTGGCAGGGATCAGCGTGATGGCGCAGGAATTCATCGCCAGAAACAAGCACATGCTGTTGGTGGCCACGCCCGGGTTCGGATTGAGCGAATTCATCTGCGACATCGCCCGCAGGCCCAGAGGGGTCGCCGCGTTTCCGCCTCCCAGCATCGAGGCACCCAGATTCAGGGCGATGGACGCATGCGCCGGGTGATTCGCCGGAATGTCCGGATACAGCCGCCGCATGACCGGAGCGATGAGTTTTCCCACAATGACGATCAGTCCGCTCCGCTCGATGAGCCGCATCAGCCCCATCCACAGCACGATGGCGCCTCCCAGCGGCAGCATCAGATCCATCACCGCCACCTCGCATTTTTTGAAAACCGCCCTCGTCACCGGTTCTATTTTTCCCAGCAGCAGCGCCACGGCCACGGAGACCGTCATCATGATAAGCCAAATCCAGTTGAGCATGGCGAATGGGTTCCTCGGCAGGGCAGGGGATCAGTTCGTCGCGCCGCGCACTTCATCGCGCACCGCAATCGCACGCCGGGCCAGAGCGGTAATTCCCGCCCAGTCCTTCGCGGCGATCTTCTCCTTCGAGGCCAGCCATGAGCCGCCGATGCCGCCCACCAGCCTGCTCTGCATCCATACCCCGCAGTTCGCCTCATTCACGCCGCCGAGCGGCACATACTTCACTCCCAAATGTTGATAGGGCGCGGCGATGCTCTCCAAATACTTGAGCCCCCCGCTGGGTTCGGCGGGGAAGAACTTCAGGAACCTCCGTCCGTATTCCAGCGCCCGCTCGATGTCCGACGGCGTGCAAATACCCGGGGCAAAGGGGAGCCCCAGCGCCATGG
>DATAIE010001116.1:0-10690 GCA_036262875.1 Verrucomicrobiales bacterium | reverse complement strand
GATGGGCGGCGAAGGCCTGACGAAAGCCACCAAGCTGGCCATCCTCAATGCCAACTATATCGCCCGCCGCCTGGAACCTTTCTTCCCCGTGCTCTACAAAGGCTCGAACGGCCTCGTCGCTCACGAATGCATCATCGATGTCCGCCCTTACAAGGACTCCGCGGGTGTCAGTGTCGAAGACGTGGCCAAGCGCCTCATCGACTACGGCTATCACGCCCCCACCATGAGTTGGCCCGTCGCCGGCACCCTCATGATCGAGCCTACCGAAAGTGAGAGCCAGTCGGAACTGGACCGTTTTTGTGAGGCCCTCATCAGCATCCACGGCGAAATCCTGTCCATTCAAAATGGACAGGCGGACCGCGAAAACAACGTCCTGCGGCTCGCCCCGCACACTGCGGCCTGCCTGCTTTCCACGGACTGGAACCGCCCTTACAGCCGCGAACTGGCCGCCTTCCCGGACGCCCATACCCGGCATCACAAATACTGGCCGCCGGTGGGCCGGGTGGACAATGTCTATGGTGACAAGAACCTTGTCTGCACCTGCGACAGCGTGGAAGCCTTCGCGGCACGTACTTCCTCCTGATTCCCGGCGTCAGGATTTCTGAGGCACAGGCTCCGGACGTTCCGGTTTTGCAGGACTGGGTTTGATCTCCGGTTTCCTGTCGGGATCGGGCGGCTTCGGTGTTACCGGTTTCGGTTTCTCCGGATCGGGCTTTGGCGGCTCCGGACGGGATGGCTTCTGAGGCTGGACTTCGTCCGGACCGGGCGGGGGTTTCACGTCCGGCTTTTCTTCCGGTTTGCGCGGCTTTTTCCAGTCGTCGTCGGGCCGCTTCGGTTTGATCGGACGGTGCTTTTCCTTGCCGCCATTCGATTCAGTTCCGTCATGGCCCGGGGAACAGCCCCCCTGCCCTGAAGCCAGTTTTTCCAAAGACTCGAACACAAAATCGAGAGGCCCTTTCGCCTTCACCGGCACCGAAAACACCAGGACCACTGCTGTGACGAATAAGGTCAACGGTTTCATGGCATGGGTGGTTTGTTTCCTTTGAAATTGACTGCACAGCCGGGGCCCTCGCGCCGAATCCTCCGCCCTTTTTCCCCGGAAATGCCTGTGGACACCCCGGGTCCGTTTCGTGTAAGGTTGGGATCCTTCCAGGTGTCTCAGGGGACACGAAAGGTATGAAAATTTCAGTGCTAACAGTCCTTGCTGCCTCCAGCGCCGTCGTTTTTGCGACTGGCGATGTGACGCCAACGGCTGAGCCCGGCATCGTAAAACCCGTCGCCGCCGAAGAGTGCAAACCTCTGGAAACGCCCGTCCTGCCCCAAAAATCGCTGTTTGAGCAGATCAATCCCGAGGCTGTTCGTCACGAACCGGTCACCGTTCCGGAACCGGTCTGGGCCTCAGTTCTCGCCGCCTGTGCCCTGAGTCTCCTGCGGCGGGGCCGCAGTTATTGATCCGATGGGACGCGTGTCGAACGGGCGGTCCGGAAACCTTCTCCTGACCCTGGCAAACGGCGGCACGCTCTCATGGCGGGAATACGGGGACCCGAAAGGCAGTCCGCTCGTATTTTTCCACGGATGGCCGGGCAGCAGTGCCCAGGGAATTTTTCTTCACCGCGCCGGACTGGAAAACGGTCTGCGAATCGTCTCGATGGACCGGCCGGGCCTGGGCGAATCCTCTTCCATTCCGGAGAGGACCTTTCTTCACATCCCGCCCCTGGTGGAGGAACTGGCAGAGGCCCTCGACCTGGGTCCGTGCGATGTCCTCGGCATGTCCGGCGGCGGGCCCTACGCGCTCGCCTGTGCCTGGGCTCTGCCTCATCGCGTGCGTCGTACCGTGGTCTGCTGCGGGGCTCCGCCGATTGATTCACCGGAGGCACGGCGTCGCTATTCCCCCGTCTACCGGGCGCTCATGGGAGTGCACGACCGGTTTCCCGGCGTGTTGAAGTCCGCGCTGGCTCCCGTGACACTGGCGGGCCGCATCCGTCCGCCCTGGCCGCTGATGCGGCTGGTTTCCCTTTTTATGAAACCAAAGGACAAAGAGTTCCTGTCTGACCGCACACGCTTTGATCAATTCTATCCATCTCTCCGCAACGCCATGCGGTCAGGCCACAAGGCGATCTATGACGATGGCCGCTGCTACTCTCTCCCATGGCCTTTCGAGGTGAGCGAAATTCGTGTGCCAGTCAGGATCTGGCATGGCACGCAGGACACGAACTTCCATCACTCGCTGGCGGAAAAACTGGCTTCCCGCATTCCTGGCGCCGCGTTTTTTCTGCGTGAACAGGGTCACTACTCACTCCCGGCCTTCTGCACGGAGGAGATCATTGCCGACCTTCTTGCCTGTAAAGCCCCTCGCTGAGGATATACTCCTCCACCGGTGGCGGCAGCAGGTCGATCCCGCTTTCCCCTGCCCCGATGCGCCGCCGCACCTCCGTTGAAGAACCGGGAAATTGTTCCGGAAGAAAAATAGAACGCCACCCCGGACGCTCCTGCGGCTGCTCGCCGGCTCTCGCAAACACGATAAAGACGAGGTGTTCGCGCAGAAAATCCGGTCGCGCCCAGCGCTCCAGATCGCTCCATTGATCGGCCCCCATCAGCCAGTGGAGACGAACCTGCGACTGCGCAATGAAGTGTTCCGCCGTTTGCCAGGAATAGCTGGGACCTGACTGGTGGATTTCCCAGTCACTCACTTCCGCCCAGGGACAGTCAGCGACCGCGCGGTGCAACATCGCCAACCGCTGCGCTCCGGAAGCTCCCGGCATTTTTCCTTTCAGGGGCGACTGCCGGCATGGAATGAAAATCACAGACTCCAGCGCACACCTGTTCTTCGCCGCCCGTGCGATTGCCAAATGGCCCGTATGCGGCGGATCAAAAGACCCACCGAACAGCGCAACACATTTCACTGCCTCCGTCATTTCCTGTCATCATGCCGATGGCAAAGAAGCCTGCAACGCGCGAAACGGGAGTTGCACCGCCACTCTCCGTCCCTATCCATTACCCGTAACGTGACCGCCCTCTCATGAACTACTGGCTCTTCAAATCCGAACCTGACGCTTTTTCCTTTCAGGATCTCAAGGACCGTCCCGGCCGCCGGGAGCCATGGAGCGGCGTGCGCAGCTATCAGGCACGCAACTATATGCGCGATGACATGCGTGTGGGGGACGCCGCCTTGTTTTACCACTCCAGTTGTCCGGAACCCGGAGTGGCCGGTGCGATGATTGTGGCCTCCGAGCCTTACGCCGACCCTACCCAGTTCGACCCGAAAAGTGAATACTTCGATCCAAAGGCAACGCGTGAAAAACCGACCTGGCAACTGGTGGACGTGGAGTGGGCGAAGGATTTCAAGAAGCTCGTCTCTCTTGAATCACTGCGGGGCGAACCAGCCCTCGCAGAAATGATGATCCTGCGGAAGGGAAACCGGCTCTCGATCACTCCCGTGACCGCTGCCGAATACAAGCTGATCTGCAAGCTGGGAGGAGCGAAATGAGTTTCCATTCTTCCCGTTCTGCGGCGATTTCCGCGCCGTCCCGGATTGACTCTCTTCACGAAATCCGGCAATCCTGACGCATGAAATACTACTACATCGCCGCCGACGGTTCCACCGCCGGTCCGGAAACGCTGGAAACTCTCACGGCATTGATGGCGAACGGGACCGTGACTGTTGCGACGATGGTGGTGCCCGCCGGCGGTGAAGACTGGACCCCGCTCGCACGCGTATTGCGGTTTTTCTATTCGGACGATGCCGGTGCCACGACGGGCCCGGTCGCGTTCAGCGAACTCAACCGGCTGAACCAGATCGCCGCGCTTCGCAGCGATTCCTGGGTAATGGAGGAAGGCGGCACCGAATGGAAGGCTCTCGCCACTGTGCTGGAGGGAGGCGGGGTGGCACCGGCTGCTGCACCGGCCCCCGTGATGCAACTGCCCCGCACCGCTACCGGAGCGTATCGCCCTCCTGCGGGACGGACGGGAGCACACCCTTCCGCGGGCGGTCCCTATTCCCCTCCATCCGCCGCGACAGGAAAAACGGTCGTTCGCCGGCGAAGCACGGGAGGACTGAAGAGGGGGCCGTTTTTTGGAATCCTGGCAGGGCTCGTCGTCCTGCTCGTCGGCGCATGGGCTATCTCCGCCCGCAACAGCATGAAGGAACTGGAGAAGGCCACGGAATACAGCCAGTTGATGGGGATCGTTCAGAATCACTTCGCGGTGATCCTTTACACGCTCCTCGGGGCCATGGTGGCCGGTCTGGTGGCCGTGGCGCTCCGTATCCGGAACATCGGATGGTCGATGCTGGTGCTGATCGTTTTTTCCCTGCCGGTGATTCTCATGATTGTCCTGGGGATGATGAAACCGGGAGACAACGCGGTGACCGGTCTCCTCGGAACATGGGTCATCTCCATTTTCGTGAGTTTGATCCTCTTCATACCGGTCGGCGCCCTGCCTCCGGCCTACCAGCGGCATAAACGGATGGACACCGCCGGCTGGCTGATCGCAATGGCCATCATACTCGTCTACGCAGGGATCATCGTGCTCGGCAACTACAACCGGAAGGAATTTGAGAAAGAGCTGGAGAGACGAAGGGAAAAGAACCGCGAGAAGAGCGAATCGGTGAACACGGAAAAAACCGCCGCCAAACCTGACGCTACAGGGATTGACAGGAGAAACGCGATAGGATGAAATCCTGAAATGGAATCCACCAGTGAATCGCCCAAAAAGCGGGGTGAGCCCGTTTTCGGCTCACGCATATGGCTGCTGATCGCGGTCATCAGCGCCTGTGCATGGTTAGCGTTTACCCTTTATGTAAAGATACCGCAGGTCCCCGAGGCTGAGGACTGGTTGGAATCCGTACTGTGGCTCGCGGGGGAGATCATTGTGCAACTGGTGCTGATCCTGATGCTCATTCATGCACTCCGCGCGGTGTGGCGAAGCGGCGAACGAAGGAGTTTCGATCTGATGGCAATCGCCATCGGCGCGCAGCGTCCGTTCATCCTCGGCTTTGCACTTCTCGCCGCTACCGGCACGGTCTTCTTCTCGGTTTGGGCGCACCAGACCCGGATGTTCAACACCGGCGTAAAGCAATTTACGGAGGGAAGGAAACCGGCAGCTCCCAGCCCCCAAAAACCTGCACAGCCGTGAACGCCTCCTTTCCATCCCGCGGCCTCAATCGCGTCCGTCCCGAAGGCGAGGACCGCGAAGCCTCCTCCGGCGTGATCTACGCCTGCCATACACTCGCGCGGTGTCACGTTATCCTCGGCCTCGTGCTCCTCACTCTCGCGGTGGTGGTGCCCTGGTGGCTTTATGAGAAATCACGTCTCGTAAAAATGATCACTGAGGCGAATAACTGGCCGCCGACAGACCAGCCGGACCTCATAAAACATTTTGGCGTCGCCTGCGGGGCCATCGCCCTTTTGAATGCGACGGTCCTGTTTCGCTGCAGTGCCGGTCTGAAACGCTTCGCGCGAAGCCGCCGGGTGGTCGATATGCATCCCGCCGTCCGCCGTCTGCGGACCATGTGGCTGGTTTTCGGCATTTCCATGCTGGCGGTGGTGGGGGCGCTGATTTACATGCTTCACGGGAACATGTTCGTGCCGAAAATCCCAGGAAGATGAACCGCGGGCGTCTCCTTTTCCATGCCGCCCCTTCCGCCAGACCGCGAGCTTTTCCGCCGCTTGCCCTCGGTGGAAAAACTCCTCCAGGCCACGGAAAATGCCGGTGATCTGCCGGCAGCGGTGGCGACCCGCCTCGTGCGCGAAGAGGTGGCCCGGATGAGGGACGCCGTAACAGCGGGAAAGGAACCGCCTTCTTTTGAGGACACAGTCGCAACCATGAAGGCGAAGCTGGAGAGTTTCTCCCGGCACCGCCTCCAGCCGGTGATCAATGGCACGGGTGTGCTCATTCACACGAACCTCGGCCGCTCACCCCTGTCGCCGGCGGTGGCGGAGGTCCTGCGGGAAGCCGCCTGCCAATACAACAACCTGGAACTGGATATGGAGACAGGGGAGCGCGGAAAGCGCGGCCTCTTCCTCGAAACCAGCCTCGCCGTCCTGACCGGTGCAGAGGCTGCCACCGTCACGAACAACTGCGCCGCCGCCCTCGTGCTGATGCTGCGGCACCTCGCCGGAGGCGAACGCCGGGAGGTCATCATCTCCCGCGGACAGTTGATCGAGATCGGCGGCGGCTTCCGCATCCCCGAGATCATGGAAACGAGCGGTGCGAAACTGCGGGAAGTGGGCGCAACCAACAAGGTCACTCTCGCCGACTACCGCCGGGCGATCGGCCCGCAGACGGCCATGATCATGCGGGTCCACCGCTCGAATTTTTACATGGAGGGATTTGTGGGCGAACCGGAATTGCGGGACCTGGTGGCGCTCGGCCACGAGCATGGGCTGCCCGTGGTGGAGGACCTGGGCAGCGGCGCGATGGTGAACACGGAGCAAATCGCGGACATCGGCCATGAGCCCACCCCTCTGGAAGCCCTGGCCCAGGGGGCAGACCTCGTGTGCTTCAGCGGGGACAAGCTCTTCGGAGGACCTCAGGCCGGCATCATTTGCGGCAGGGCGGCGCTGGTTGCCGGTATCAAGCGCGATCCCCTTTTCCGTGCGCTGCGGTGTGACAAGCTGATTCTGACCGTCCTTCAGGAAACGGTCATCGAATATCTGCGGCATTCCAGCGGCGAGGGTGCCAACCCCGCCGGCACGCCGCTGCCCCTTTTGCAAATGCTTGCACTGAGGGAAGACGACTTGCTCCCGCGCGCAGCTTCTCTCACCGCGGCACTGGCCGGAGCCCCTGTCACAGTCACTACCGGAACCGGCACTTCCCGGTGCGGCGGAGGCACCATGCCCAAAGCCGGCCTGCCCTCTGTCACTCTGGAGCTTTCACCCGCGACGCTCACCCTGCCCGAATTCGCCCGCCGCCTCCGCGAAGGACGCCCGCCCGTGGTTGGCTGCATCGCGGAGGATCGCTTCAAGCTGGACCTGCGCACGGTGTTCCCTCAGCAGGATCCCGTGCTGGCCCAGGCGATTCGTGCGGCGCTGACGTGAGCGGGCCGCACAGGAAAACGCGTGAAAAAGTGGTGCAGGTTTTGCCTCCAGCCAACCTGCACGGGAGATGACTTTCCCATTAGTTAGGGCGACGCGCAGGATTCGGCGGTCGCACTCATTGAACCTTGCCCGCTTTCTACGACGCAGGTTAGCCGGAGGCAAAACCTGCACCACTTTACGCGCGTCTTTCGGCAACGGAACTATCACACCTCGTCCCGGATCGGCTCGTCCGGGATTTTGGAAGGACCGGCGGACGCACCGCCTTTGATGCCGAGTTTGTCCTTCACCGCAGCCTCGATCTCTCCGTAGATGACCGGGTCGTTCTTCAGGATTTCCTTCGCCGCGTCCCGGCCCTGGGCAAGCTGGCTGCCCTTATAGCTGATCCAGGAGCCCCGCTTTTGCAGGATTTCCTGTTCGAGTGCGAGGTCGAGCAGGCTGCCGGTGTTGGAGACGCCTTCATCATACATGATGTCGAACTCCGCTTCCCCGAAAGGAGGCGCGATCTTGTTCTTCACCACTTTGATCTTGGTGCGTGAGCCGGTGACGGTGCCGTCGCTGTTCTTGATCTGGCCGATGCGGCGCACATCGATCCGCACACTGGAAAAGAACTTCAGCGCGCGACCGCCCGGTGTCGTTTCGGGATTGCCAAACATGACGCCGATTTTCTCGCGAATCTGGTTCGTGAAGATACAGCAGGTGCGAGCCTTGGAAATCAGCGCGGTCAGTTTCCGCATGGCGGCGCTCATGAGGCGCGCCTGGGCTCCCACCGTGGAGTCGCCGATTTCCCCTTCGAGCTCCGCCTTGGTGATAAGGGCGGCCACGGAGTCGAGCACGATGACGTCCAGCGCATTCGAACGCACCAGCGTTTCGCAAATGCGCAGCGCCTCTTCACCGGAACTTGGCTGAGAGACGAGCAGGTCGTCGAGTCTCACGCCCAGTTTCTTCGCGTATTCCGGATCGAGGGCGTGTTCGACGTCGATGAAGGCCGCGAGTCCGCCCCTCTTTTGCGCCTGGGCAATCACTGTGAGAGTCAGGGTCGTTTTACCGGAGGATTCCGGACCGAAAACTTCCATAATCCGCCCGCGGGGAAACCCGCCGGCACCCAGAGCGCGGTCGATGAGCAAATTGCCGGACGGAATGACCTCCACATCCATCTTCCGGTTATCGCCGAGGCGCATGATCGACCCCTCGCCAAAGTCCTTTTGGATTTGCTGGAGGGCGGCATCGAGGTTTTTAGCGCGGGCGGCGGCGAGGCGGTCTTCCCCGGAGGAAGCGGCGGGAGCGGATTTGGCGGGCATGAGTCGTGTCGGTTGAGGAAGGGTTGATGGCAGCGCCGATGATGCCGGGGGCGCGCAGGCTGGCAATCGGTTTTCACGGAGCATCGTACCCGTTGCGAAGTCCCTCCCGTCCATGTCATGGGTCTCTCCATGAATTCCAGGCCGCCCATGGACACAGCCGCTGCGCACAAGTGGTTTTCCTCCGACTATTTCAATCGCGTCTGGCAGATCCTCGACAAGGGCAATCCCACCGCGGAGGAGGGAGAACTGATGATTTCCATGTCGCACGCCTCCCTGGCACACTGGCGGGAGCGTCCGGATTGCGGGCCGCGGGAAATATCGGTCGGCTGGTGGCAACTGTCCCGGGTGTACGGGGTGCTCCGGCAGGCGGAAAATGCGAGACACTATGGAGCCCTTAGTCTCGCTGCGGCCCAGGATGAATCAGCCTTCTTTTTTTTAGGCTATGCCCATGAAGCCCTGGCACGGGCGGCCAAAGTCGCCGGCGACGAGGCTGTGCTCCAGGAGCACCTGAGCAGGGCCATGGAGTTCGCGGCGCAGGTGGAGGATGAACAGGAGCGGCAGTGGCTCGAGGCCGATCTGGCCTCGCTGCAGGAGCAGTCTTCCCTGTCCGCGACGAAATGATATTAAGGTCCGGTTTGACGAACCGGCCATAACCGGGCACTTCTCAAGGAAAATCAATTGCCCGACTCTTCTCTCATGCTGCCCGAATTGGAACAACTGCTCATCCTCCAGGACAAAGATCAGATCATCCGGCGCCTCAAGCTGGACCTCAAACGCCTTCCCGCCGATCAGGAGCGGGCGAAAGACAAACTGTCCGCCGACACGGAAGCCGTACGCGCCGCCAAGGAGCGTGTGCAGTTGAACGAAGTCGCCATCAAAAATCTCGAACTGCAAATCCAGACCCGCCGCGATACCATCGCCAAACTGAAAGTGCAGCAGTTCGAAACCCGCAAGAACGACGAATACACCGCCCTCGGTCACGAGGTGGAACGCTACGGGCGCGATGCCACGAAACTCGAGGACGACGAGATCGTGCTCATGGAAAAAGCAGAGGTCCTGAAAGGCGAACTGGCAGAACATCAAAAAGACCTCGCCGCCACACAGGCCCGGGTGGAGGACGAATTGAAACAGATTGCCGACCGCCAAAAACACGTCACGGAACAACTGGCGGAGTTTGAAGGCATCCGAAAAGGACTCGCCGCGCAGTCGGACCCCGACCTCCTTGAACGTTATGACCGCATCTTCAACCACCGGGGAGACGCCGCCATCGTGGAACTGAACGCCGGCATCTGCCGGGGCTGCAACATGAAGGTCACGCCGGCGTGCATCTCCGCGGCGAAAGCCGACAAGTCACTCGTCACCTGCTCGAACTGCGGCCGGTTCGTCTATTTGGCAGATTAGGCGCAGCGAACTGTGGCGGCATCAGTAGACGAATTTCTCCGCACGCAGCGTCTGCTCGCCATCCCAGCGGTAGGCGGTCAGCGGCCCGCCAATGCCCGCTCCGAAATCGAGACAGGCGAGATTTGGGCGAATGGGCACCTTCGGGGCATCGGGCGGCATCCAATAGTGACCGAAAAAGACCGGAATCTCACCCGGGCCGTATGAAGGAATGCGGCTTAGGTCATGGGGCGCAGCGTCGCCTTCCGCGTCAAAAGGCACCGGCATGGCCAGATGGCTGACTTTGGCTGCGGCGGGAATTTCCCACCACCGCACCCTGACGGTTTTACGCGGGATGCCCTCCTTGTCGTGAAAGAAGAAGCCGTCCGGCATTCTGAGTTCCGGGCCCTTGAGAACGTTTTCGATCGCACGGTGCTCGGGAGCGAGGGAGGTGGCACAGGCCCTCAGAAAGCTCTCATCGGTCAGGCACCGGCCCGCGAGGGTCTTCATCCGTCTCCCGTCCCAGCAGGCATGCACGCAGCGCAGGCCTTCGAGTTCGAGAGCCACAGGGAGGCGCTTCATCCATTCCAGCCAGTCGCGCCATTCCTGCTCCCGGCCCTCGAAATCCCGAAGCGTGGCCGCCACCTGCCGGTTATTGGTCTCCGTGTGAGGGCGCAGCCAGCCACCCTTTCCATCCGGTGTATGGTAACAGATGATATTGTATTCGTGGTTGCCCATGATCGCCAGGGCGTCTCCGCCGTCCACCATGGCCTTCACGGCGTGCAATACCTCCCGGACCGCCGGACCCCGGTCGATATAGTCTCCGAGAAAGATCACCTTCCGTCCTCCGGGGTGGCGGAATCCACCATTCAGCGGGCAGTATCCCAGTTTTTCCAAAAGACTCTTCAGCTTGCCAATCTGACCGTGGATATCCCCGATAATGTCGAAGGCATCTGTTCCCTGGGGCGTTCGTTCGGT
>DATAIE010001115.1:0-3371 GCA_036262875.1 Verrucomicrobiales bacterium | reverse complement strand
CAAGGCTTGCACCCGCGAGCCGCATCAGGCAAACACCGGGACGGAAGGAGAATAATCTGTGTACTCGAACGACGACTATTTGCTGGAACTTTTGCAGGAATCAGGAAACCTGAGTCCTGAGGATATTCATGACGCCCAGATGCTGCGGGGGAAAAGGACGACGCTGGAATATCTGATCGAATCCGGGAAACTGTCAGAGGAAATTGCGGCGCAGACGATGGCGATGAATTCCGGGATGGAGTTCCAGGATTTGTCAGGATTTGTGCCGGACGCGGCGACGCTGGAACTGGTGCCCCCGGAAGTGGCCGTGAAGTATCACGTGATGCCCATGGGATTCGCGGCGGACCGCCTCGTGCTGGCCGTGGCCGATCCGCTCGACTTTCAGGCGATGGACAGCCTGCCGCACCTGATCAACTTCCCGCTGGATTTTTACTGCGCGCCAAAGTCGCAGATCACGCAGTTTCTGGTCGAGTTTTACGGTTATCAAAAGGATGCCGGCGGTGAACTGGTGGTTGGAACGGCCTCCGAAGGAGCGGTGACTGAGGCGGACGCACCGATCATCAAGATGGTGACGGAGATGCTGACCGAAGCGGTCAATAGCCGGGCGAGCGACATTCACGTGGAACCGCTGGAGAAGCGCCTGCGCATCCGCTACCGGATCGATGGCGTGCTGCAGGAAACCGCCAGCCATCCCAAGCACCTCCATGCGCCGATCATGGCCCGCCTCAAGATCATGACGGGCTCGATGTCGATCGACGAACGCCGCGTGCCGCAGGACGGACGCATCCAGGCAAAGGTGGGCGCCAAGGAAATCGACCTTCGTGTTTCCACCGTCCCGACGAATCACGGTGAGAGCGTGGTGATGCGGATTCTGGACAAAACGGGCCTGCTGCTGGGTCTGGGAGACCTTGGATTTTTCAGCGACGACCAGGACACGTTCACCGAACTGCTGGGTCTGCCGGACGGCATCATTTTGATCACGGGCCCCACGGGATCCGGCAAAACGACGACACTCTACGCCTGTCTGAACACCATCAACAAGCCTGACAAGAAGATCATCACGGTGGAGGACCCGGTGGAGTATCAGTTGGCCGGCATCAACCAGGTCCCGGTGAAGGAGGACATCGGCATGACCTTCGCAGCGGCACTGCGTTCCATGCTGCGTCAGGCGCCAAACATCATCATGATCGGGGAAATCCGGGATGCGGAGACGGCGAACATCGCCATCAACGCCTCGCTCACGGGTCACCTTGTCTTCTCCACGCTGCACACGAATGACGCGCCGAGCTCCGTCGCCCGTATGTCCAACATGGGGGTGAAGCCGTTTCTCATCGCGTCCGCTGTGCGGGCCATGATGGCCCAGCGGCTCGTGCGGAAACTCTGCCCGGAATGCAAGGCTCCTGGTGAACTGACCGAAAAAGAACTGCGCGGGCTCAATCTGGATGCCGGGCGGGCCAGCGAAGCGAAGATTATGCAGCCCGTGGGCTGCGGACGGTGCCGCGGGCGCGGATACCGCGGCCGGATGTGTATTCTCGAGATTTTCAAAGTGGACGACCAGGTCCGCAATATGATCAACGAAGAACTGAGCACTCCGCAGCTTCGCAAACGGGCCCGCGAACTCGGCATGCGCACCCTGCGCGAGGACGGCATCCGCAAGGTGCTGGCCGGCATGACGACCGCCGCGGAGGTAATCGAGACGACCATGGGAGACACGGACTGAGAAAAAGTGACCGTCCCCCTCACTGTGATTCACTCCATGAAATTCCCCTCCTTCACCCTGACGGCACCCGCCGCGGGCGCGCAGGCATACCGCCTGGAAATCCCGGAAGCCCGGGCACAAAACCGGCTGTGGGCCTCCCGCCGCCGACAGCAGTTCAGCTGACCTTTTTTCATTCCGTTTCCCACTTTTTCCCACCATGACAGCGCGATACGTTCTCGATCTTTTTCAAAGCCGCGGAGTTCTCGACGATCACCAGATGCAGGAGATTCTCGATGAAGTCTCGACCACCGGCAAGGAAGTGAAGAGTTTGCTGGCGGACTATGGCTTTGTGAGCAGTCCCGATCAGGTGTATGAAGTCATCGCCGAGGAACTGGGTGCGGAATACGCAGACCTCCGCCGGTATGAGCCGCCCCGGGCCGTGCTCGACCTCATGCCTGGAAACATCGCCAAGATGCACGGCGCGCTCCCGGTTTCCTACGACGAAAGCGGCCTCCACGTCGCATTGATGGAGCCGTTGAATCCGCAGACCGTCGAGGACCTGCGCTTTGCTGTGGGCAAGAATATCGTGGTCGTCGTAGGTGACGAGGAGCGGATCGAAGAGCTAATCAATCAGAGCTACGCCTCGGAGAACGAGGGTGTGGAGGACATCCTGGCGAGCATCCAGATCAGCGACATCGGCAAGGGAGGCGGTGTGGAGGCGGAAGTGAATGCCGCGCCGATCGTGCGCTACGTGGACCTCGTGCTCTTCCAGGCCGTGAAGCAGCGGGCGTCCGACATTCACTTCGAGCCCTTCGAGGGAGAGTTCAAAATCCGCTACCGGGTGGACGGCTCGCTGCTGGAAATGGCACCGCCGCCGCCGCACCTCGGCCCGATCATTACCTCCCGGATCAAGGTCATGGCAAATCTGAACATCGCCGAGCGCCGGATTCCGCAGGACGGACGGATCATGAAAGTGGTCGGCGGGAAGCCGATCGACATGCGGGTGAGCACGCTGCCTACGGTGCACGGGGAGAGCGTGGTGCTCCGGGTACTCGACCGGTCCAGCGTGAACCTCGACCTGGAAACACTCAAGCTGCCGGAGGCGATCTATGATTACATCATGGAGACGATCAACAAGCCGAACGGCATCTTCATCGTCACGGGGCCGACGGGCGCGGGCAAAACGACGACGCTCTATGCCGCGCTGCGGAAGGTGAACACGGTGGACAGCAAGCTGCTGACGGTGGAGGACCCCGTGGAATACGACATCGAAGGGATTTTGCAGGTACCAACCAACGATGCGATCGGCGTGAATTTTGCGAAGGTGCTCCGCGCTTTCCTTCGTCAGGACCCGGACCGGATCATGGTAGGGGAAATGCGGGACAAGGAAACGGCCACGATAGCCATTCAGGCATCGCTGACGGGTCACCTGGTGCTCTCGACGCTGCACACGAACGACGCCGCCGGTGCGGTGACTCGTTTGGTGGATATGGGCTGCGAGCCCTTCCTCGTGGCGGCCACCCTGGAGGCGGTGCTCGCCCAGCGTCTTCTGCGGACGATCTGCAAGAGCTGCGTGGTCCCGTACGAACCCACGGAAAGCATCCTCAATCAACTCGGCCTCTCCGCCCACGAAATCGGCGACAAGCACTTTTTCACCGGGCGCGGATGCGAT
>DATAIE010001114.1:0-2327 GCA_036262875.1 Verrucomicrobiales bacterium | reverse complement strand
CACCGGAATCAGCACGCGCCTTTTCCTTGGCCGACCGGCGGATCCACGCTAGGTTGCGCGGCCATGAAACTCCGGACCCTGCCCATTTTGTCCCTCCTTCTTACTGCCATGGATTCCAGCGCTCAGACGTTCACTCCTGCTGCTGCCACCAATTCCCTGGGGCTCGACCTCTACCGGATCGAGGCGGCGGCGCAGACGGGCAACGTGCTGCTGTCGCCGTATTCCATCCAGACGGCCCTCTCCATGACCCTCGGCGGAGCGGACGGAAAAACGAAGGAGGAAATGGCCCGCGTCCTCCACCTGGGCACGGAACCGGACAGCGCGGCGCAGCAATTCGGAGAGTTGAGACGGGCGCTGGAAAAGGCCGCGACGGATTCGGAAAAGCGGGCCGCGGAGGAAAAGAAATACGGCGGGAGTTTCGAGCCCCTGCAACTCCGGGTGGCCAACCGCCTCTTTGGCCGGGCGGGCTATCCCTTTCACGCGGAGTTTCTCCAGCGCACCCTGGACCAGTGGCAGGCCCCTCTGGAGACCGCCTCCTTCGACAAGGACGCCGAAGCCGCCCGCAAGCACATCAACGGTTGGGTGGAGGACCAGACCGCCAAACGGATCGTGGACCTCATCCCCACGGGAGGGGTGGACACCAGCACCCGTCTCGTCCTGGTAAACGCGCTCTACTTTAAAGCCGCCTGGGGGGATGACTTCAGCGAAGCCGCCACCAAACCCCTGCCCTTTTTCGCCTCCGGGAAAACCGCCGTGAACGTGCCGACGATGTATCAAAAGAAACACCATGGCTATCTCAAGGCGAAGGGCTACGCGGCAGCCACCGTGCCCTACACGGGCTACGCGCTCCAGTTTTTAATCATCCTGCCCGATGCCAAAGACGGCCTCGCCGCCATCGAAAAGGAGCTCACCGCGGAACAACTGACGAAACTGTCGAAACTCCCCACCGGGGAGGAAGTGGAGCTCTATCTGCCGAAGTTCAAGATTCAGCCCCCAACGCTCCAACTCGCGAAGCACCTCCAGTCGCTCGGCATGAAGTCCGCCTTCGACAACCCGCCAGGGAGTGCCGATTTCAGCCGCATGGCTCCCCGCAGTCCGCAGGAGTACCTGACGATTTCCGAGGTCTTCCACAAGACCTTCATGGCGCTCGATGAAAAAGGCACCGAAGCGGCGGCCGCCACCGCTGTCTCCATGCGTGCCGGCTCCGCTGCCCCGAGGGAAAAACCAAAGCCAGTGGAGTTTCGGGTGGATCATCCCTTCCTCTTCGCGATCCAGCACCGGGAGTCCGGCACCTGCCTGTTCCTCGGGCGCGTGAATGACCCGCGGTAAGGTCCTCTATTTCCTCGTTTTCGCCAGCACTCCGCGCAGGGTCACTCTGTCTTCCTCCGAGAGCACCCCGGCGGACTCCACCCATGCGTCGGCGGCCACAGGGTCTTTGGCGGCCCACAACGGCAGGAGTTCGGCGAACCGGCGGCTGCGTTTGCCCTCGTCGCCGAGCCGGGCAGACCAAATGAGAGCCGCCTCCGGATCGGTGCGCACGAGGCTGCGAACAAATTCGCCGGCCACTGCATCCCGGCGCGGACCCGGCGGCTCATCCACCAGCCAGCGGCTGGCTCCCACTGGGTCATTCGCACCCCACTTGGCACCCAGTTCCCGCAACAGCGCATCCTGCTGCGCCGGAGCCACCGCTGCGATCCCCTGCAATGCCTTGCCGGGCTCAAAATCGAAACTCATGATCCCCAGCCGCGCCTGCCCATAAAGGAAATTTTCGCGATCCGCTCCGGGAGGCAGACTGTTCAAAAGGGTTGCCTTCTGCTCCGCGGAAAGATTGCCCATCCCGATGAACCTTATGCTTTCACGGCGGATGGCGGGATCCTTCATCGAGAGGATCGCCTTAAGGGTGTTCTCCGGATTTTCCCTCCCCGCATAGTCGAGACCTGAACTGATGGCACGCCAGAGCAGCGTGTCGTATTCCTCCGACGTGAGCCCAAGGGGTTTGAGCTTTTCGGCGGCGTCCGCCAATCCCAGCTGGCTGCAGGCACTGCGGATGCAGGCCTCCGCAAAGGCATAGCGGTTTTCGGGACGGGCCTGGTCCGCAATCCATCGCAGCGCCGCGGAGGGATCTGCCATCGCCCACGGTCGCAGCACCAGGTTTGCCAGGTCCGACCTCAGTCCCTGCTCTTTGGCCTGGGTGGCGAACGTCATCGCGAGCGCCGGATCGCGCCTCGTCAGCTCAGCGAAAAGGCTGGCCGCCGATGAGCCGCGCCATGGCTCCGGCTGCGTGAGGACAAACGCCAGAGCGGCTCCCGGATCAGACGCCGCCCATG
>DATAIE010001113.1:0-4380 GCA_036262875.1 Verrucomicrobiales bacterium | reverse complement strand
CGGGAGAACTTTGATCTCTGCTATGCGAGGGCCAATTCCCCGGAGCTCGGCGGAGGACTGTGGTGGAAGACAAACAACCGTTCCAAGAACGCCTGCGTGAACGGCCCGGCAGCCATCGCAGCGTGCCTGCTCCACAAGGCGACGGGTGAGGAGGCATATCTGACAAAGGCCAAAGAGCTTTTTCTCTGGGAGCGCAAGACGTTGTTCGATCCGGCAACCGGCCGGGTATTCGATAACATCAATATCAACGGGCGGGTGAGCCGCTTTGCGTTGACCTACAATCAGGGGACGTTCGTGGGTGCAGCCAATCTGCTCGGCTACAATGATGAGGCGCGGATGGCGGCGACCTTTACCATGAATCAGCTTTGCAAGGACGGGACGCTCCCTCCCGCGAACGAAAAGAATGATGGTGGCGGTTTCAACGGCATCGGAATGCGCTGGATCGCGCGATTCGTCAAAGACCGGGGCGAGCAGGCCACCTTCGAGCCATGGATGCAAAAAAACGCCGAAGCGGCCTGGCTGGCACGCCGCCCCGCGGACAATCTCTCCTGGTGCCGCTGGCCGGAGCCCACGCCCGCGGGCCTGAGATATTCGTGGGGATGCAGCAGTGCCGTGGTCACGTTGCAGGTCGTGCGTCCGCCGGAGCCGGCAAAACCGGAGACGCCAAAATGAGGGACGCAATGACGGCAAGGAACCCGTTGGACCGCCGGAGAGCGCAATCTTAACCTGGACCAGTGATCCGAAGAACTTTCAGCCTGACGCTGCTGTGGACCTTTTGTCTTTGCGCAGCGGCATCAACCGCAATCAGCGCCGTTCGCCCGAAAAAGCGCAGCGGGGAGACGTGGTGGTCACTCAAACCGGTGGTGCGGCCCGTGGTTCCGGAAGGAAAGGGTTCCAATCCGGTCGACCGTTTCATCGATGCGGAATTGAAGGCGCGTGGAATCAAAGCAACGGCGCCGGCGGACAAATTGGCGCTGTTGCGGCGGGTCCATCTGGATTTGACGGGGCTCCCGCCGTCCACTGCGGAGCAGGCCGCTTTTTTGGCGGACGATGCACCGGATGCTTATGAAAAAGTGGTGGATCGCCTTTTGGCGGATGAACAGCACGCGGTGCGCTATGCGCGACGGTGGCTGGATGTGCTGCGCTATGCGGATGCGGACGAGCGCATGATTGCGGCGCCGGGAATTCATCTGTGGCGCGACTGGGTGATCAATGCGCTGCATGAGGACACGCCCTACGATCAGTTCGTGCAGGTCCAGTTGACGGGACGTCGTGCGAATGAGCGCACGCAGATGTCCGCCACCGGCTATCGCTCACGCAGAGAACCACGGCCCGGCGATCAGTTTGCTCTTGGTCTGCTGGCGAGAGGCACGGGAGAAAACCCGCAGGACCTTGCGATTTCCGCCGTGGAAACCGTTTCGACCGCTTTCATGGGCATGACGGTGGGATGCGCGAAATGCCACGACCATTTCTACGATCCCATTTCGCAGAGGGACTTCTATGCAATGAAGGCCCTGTTTGATCCGCTGGTCCCGCGGAAGCTCACGCTGGCGAGTGCTGCGGAACTGGTCGCGGCGGGCAGGGCGGCGGCGGAGGCAGAGAAGCGGCGCGCTCCACTGGAAAAGGAACTCAACGATTTCGTCGCTCCCTATAAAGCGAAGCTCTACGAGGAGCGCGTGCTGATGCTGCCCGGGGAGATTCAGACTGTCATTCGTAAACCGGAAAAGCAGCGGACGGTGGAAGAACAAAAGATTGCCGACGACTATTTCCCGATCCTGCGCATCGACGATGACAAGCTCAATGAGGGTATGCCGGAGGACGCACGCCGGAGATACCAGGAACTGCAGCGAAAGGTGAATGATGCGGGAGGCGGAGAAAGTGGCCGCCGGGGACCGTCGCTGCCTGTTTTTTACACCGTCGAGGTGGACTCCCTGCGGGAGCAGGAGAAGAGTTATATCCTGACAAGCGGTGATCCGCTGCGCCCCGAAAAGAACCACGAAGTGAAGCCCGGGTGGCCCTTTTCCGCGGGAGAGCCTGACTTTCGCGACGGGCGTATCGAGGCGTTTGCGGACTGGCTCACGGCTCCGGAGAATCCTCTGTTCGCTCGAGTGGCTGTGAACCGTCTGTGGCAGTGGCATTTTGGAGAAGGCCTTCTGAAGACGGCGAGCGATTTTGGGGAATTCGGCGGCCTTCCTTCGCATCCGGCCCTGCTTGACTGGCTCGCTGCCGAGTTTGTGAAGTGCGGTTACAGCATGAAACAAATGCACCGCCTGATGGTAACCTCCGAGGCCTATAAACGGGCGTCGGAAGCGGGCGTAGAATTTGCAGAGAGTCAAAAAATCGATCCCGGAAACACGACGCTCTGGCACTTTCGCCTGCAACGTCTGGATGCGGAGTCGATCTGGGATTCGATTCACGCCGCGGTGGGCGATCTGGACTTGAAGGTGGGAGGCCCCTCATTCGAGGTTCGTGACGGTGGTGGCGGAAACCGCAACCGTGGAGGTTTTGGCATGCGGGGTGACTCCGCCGGAAAGCGGCGCGGTGCCTATATCGTGCGCGGTTTTTCCTCCAGTCGCGAGGTCACACCGAATTTTCTACAGGCCTTCGATGTCGATGACGGACGGGCACCATGTCCGATGCGCACGCAAACCGTAACGGCCCCGCAGGCGCTCTTTCTGATGAACAGCCCGGATATTGACAGGGCCTCCGTCAAACTGGCCAACCGTCTGAAGGAGGAAACAAAGAGCGATCTGCCTTACACGGTCGACCTCGCGTATCGGTTGGCGCTTTCGCGGCCGCCTTCACCTGCCGAGCGGGACCGGGCTCTCGCTTATATGGAGAATGATACGGGCAGGCTCAGGCAGCTTTCGTGGCTGCTCTTCAATCTCGACGAGTTTATTTATGTCAGGTAAGCGCGCGAGCCTTTCGAAAATGTATCCGTGCGGACGCATCGCGCGGCGCGACTTCATCCATCAACTCGGTGGCGGATTTTTAGGACTGGCTCTTGGCGGGCTTTGGGCGGAGGCGGGCGAAATCAAAAGCGCCGCGAGTGTTCCGGACCGTGTGGCCAGGGCGAAGTCGGTCATCTTTCTGTTTATGTGCGGGGGCGTGAGCCACATCGACACTTTCGATCCCAAGGATAACAAATGGACAGGCAAACTCATCGACGCGGTAGGATTCGGGGACAACCTGGCGGCGATGAAGCGCCCGGTCATTCCGTGCCTGCGCACGTTCACGCGGTACGGAAAATCAGGCATTCCGGTTTCAGACTGGTTTCCGCATGTGGGCGGCGTGATCGATGATATCGCGGTGGTGCGCTCCATGTGGTGCCACGAGGGAAATCATTTTCCTGCCGTGATCGAAACCACTACCGGCCAGCGCGGACGCCAGTTTGATCACCCGGCTTTTGGAAGCTGGATTTCGTATGCGCTGGGAAGTGCTAACCGGAATTTGCCGGCGTTTGTGAATTTGGGAAGGCCATCCTCTCCGGTGCAGTTGACCGGTGGTTACCTCGGTGCCTCGGTCGCGGCGACTCCCTTTCAGGCGGGTGAGACTCCGATCCCCAACCTGTATCCGCCGAAAGGCGGCTCGGCCGCGGAGCGGGACCGGCAAATGCGGATGCTGGAAACGATGAATCAGGAGTTTCGTGAGCGTTACGCCATCAACTCGGACATTCAGGGGCGTGCCCGCGCTTACGAGTTGGCCGCGCGCATGCAGCTCTCCGCGCCGGAGGTGGTGGACTTTTCGGGCGAGCCTGACCATGTGAAGGCCCTCTACGGCATCGGTGAGAGGGAGACGGAGGAATTCGGCAAACAACTCCTCCTTGCCCGGCGTCTGGCGGAAAAGGGGGTGCGGTTTGTCCAGGTGTGTCACGCCGGCGGCGGAAACGGGGCGTGGGATTCGCATGGAGATATGAAAACGCATGCGCCGCTTTGCCGGGCCACCGACAAGCCCATCGCCGGCTTGATCAAGGACTTGAAGCAGCGCGGAATGCTGGATGAGACGCTCGTGGTATGGACGAGTGAATTTGGCCGCACGCCCTGGTCCCAGAACACCACCGGTCGCGATCACAATCCCAAGGGTTATACTTCGTGGATGGCGGGAGGCGGTATCAGGGGCGGGGTGGTCCACGGAGGCACGGACGAAGTCGGCTACAAGGCCGTGGACTCACCTCATTATTACAGCGATCTCCACGCCACCATCCTGCATCAACTGGGGCTCGACCTCAAAACGATGGAAGTCCAGACTCTGGGACGAACGATGCGCCTTGTCGAAGAAGGGGCTCCAATTCAAGAAATCATCGCCTGACTTCCCGGGCGGAGACGCGCCGCATTTAACTTAAAAATGAATACCTCCACTCCCTCCCTCCTGACTTCTTTG